>JAFDAT010000456.1 GCA_019313725.1 Deltaproteobacteria bacterium | reverse complement strand
ATGTCTCAATTTGAAATTCACTTCAACTGGCTGTCCTTGCTACCGCGCCGGTTGAAGCCGGCCGGTGTTGTCTGCCTTTTTTCTATTTCTGACTGGCAACTGATGCATAATCGAGCGCCGGGGAGCGCTTTGCGACGGGCGGTCGGGATCTCTTCCGCGCACTCCTCACAATGTGTTGAACCCTCGCCGCCAGGCAGCCTGTTCCTGGCCAGTTTTACTGCATCTTCCATGCTGGCATCTATTTGCTCCTGCACACCCCCGTCACGGGTCCATCCGCCGGCCATCGTCAGCTCCCTGAATAAGTTTGAACGCCTTTTTCTTCGGCTCCGCTTAATACGGCCGCCACCAATGTCTGGGTGTCGGCTTTCTATCGCGGACTGGCATTGATACCGATGGGGTCCCCGTTAAAACGTGTTGAGTTTCTTTGTTAAACGATCCAGGTATTCCGACCCATCCAGCAAGTGATCTTCCAGTTTGTCAGTATAATAATTGATCAGTTCCATGGCTCGCGGTCCAAAAGTGAACAGAATCTCCTGGCGTTTTTCTTCGGTAATATAGCCTTTATCACGGCAGTCAATCAGAAAATTATACCGTGCAACAATTTCTATGATGTGCATCTCTTCATCGGTCAAAGCCATCGTGTTATCCTTCTCAAATTAGTTTCGATATACAACCTCCAGTGGAGGGAATACGTAGAAATTAAGCCGAACCTTTTGTCGTGTCAAGCATCTTTCTAACGGTTTCTGCCTTTACAATCGGATTGTAGCCTAATGCCGTTGTCCGTGTCTATGATTTTCATTTTTCAAGCTCCCGTTTTACGGCCAGGCCGATATTTTCCAAAGTGTACGGTTTTTTGAGGTATTGCCCGGCACCCAGCCGCTGGACCATTTTTACGCGGTTGGTTTCTGAATAGCCGCTTGCGATAATCGCTTTCTGGTTCGGGTGCTTTTCCAGAATCCGCTGATATGTCTCAAGCCCGTCAAACCCGGTCATGATCATATCCAGCAGCAGCAGATCCGCACTGTTTGCTTGCATATATGCTATGGCTTCTTCACCGCTGGAGACGGAGGAAACTGTGTATCCCAATTCGTTCAACAGACCTGAGGCGATCTCCCTTTGCTCTTTTACATCATCGATAACTAATATGGACTCTCCTTGCCCTCTATAGACATCTATAGACGGGGTTGAGTCATTTACAGGGAGTATCTCTCTGGTCACGGGGAGATAGATGGTAATCATGGTCCCCTTTACCTCAGCGCCCCGGATATCGATAAAGCCTTTATGATCTTTTACCGCACCCCATACAACCGCCATACCAAGCCCTGTACCGCTTCTCCCCATTTTCTTTTTGGTATAGAATGGCTCAAATATTCGTTTCCTGTCATTGGGGTGAATCCCCACACCTGTATCGGCAACCGAGAGAACAATATAATCACCCTCCTTTAGATCACTATTTCCCCTTGTCGGGCGAGTATCGACATACCTATTTTTGGTGGTTATGGTTATTTCCCCACCGTCCGGCATCGCTTCGGCGGCGTTCGATACCAGATTCATGATGGTTTTAGAGAGATGAATGGCCGAACCTTTGATATTCAACAGATCCGGATCGAGGTTCACATTGATGTGAATATTGGTATGAAAGGATTTCAACCTTTCCAATTCGGGGCTCTTGAAATAATCGTTAATGATGGCGTTCAGGTTGATAACCTCATTTACAGCCACGCCCCTCCTTGCCAGGGTCAGTAAATCCTGAACGATAGCCGCGGCTTTTTTACCGGAATTCTGAATGGTTACCAAGGGTTTTCTTAAAGGGCTGTCGTCCTCTATCTGCATGAGGAGCAAATCCGGGTAACTGACAATACCTGACAGAACGTTATTCAGGTCGTGGGCTACTCCTCCGGCAAGCGTCCCGATGGCTTCCATTTTTTCTGCCTGCTGCAGCCTTGCCTGGAGCTGCCGTACTTTTTTACGTTCTGTGATGTCACGCACGAATTCCACAACACCGGTGATTTCTCCTTTTTCCCGATCTATGATTGGAAAACTGAAGAGTTCGAGCCATTCGATCGGGCTTCCGGGTTTGCCGGGTACAAGATCACTTTCCGTTTTTCCGGACTGCAGTGCTCGCATCGATGGACAGGGGTTACAGGGCCGGTCATGGTTATGGTAACAATTGAAACATTTTTTTCCCACCAGCGGCATATTATCTTTATACCACTTCTCCATCACGCTGTTCACATGACGGATGGTGAGGTCGGAGTTGAGAACACTGATACCGTCCTGTATGCTTTCGATGACGTCTTCAAGAAAGCTCTCACTATCGCGAAGTGCTTTTTCAATCCGTTTGCGCTCGCTGATTTCATCCTGCAGTTCCTGGTTGGATTCAGCAAGTTGAACCGTTCTTTCCTGGATTTCTTCAAAGGCCTTCTCTATGGTCAGGTTGGTGGACTTGAGGCGGTTATGAACAATTGACCGAATCTTTTCCATTATATAGGAAAATAAGTATACAGTCATGTATGCCGGAATAAAACGAATTTTAAGATCAAGACTGTAGGATGCCAAAAATGCGAAATTCGCACTTAGGGTGAAGACGACTGCCGCCATGCCCAACAAGAGAAATGACATCACGGAGCCCAGTTTCGAGCCAAGCAAAAAGAGTGAGATCAGCGGATAAGTGAAAAGCCAGACATAGGTTGTGTTGCTGCCGCCGCCATAGGCAATTAAAAATGAATAAAAAATACCTATGGTTATGGTGCCGACCAAACTGACTAAATAATGGTTTTTCTTCCTTCTCAGGTAGATGGCCAAACCTATTATGAATAAGGCGAT
>JAFDAT010000096.1 GCA_019313725.1 Deltaproteobacteria bacterium | reverse complement strand
AATCACGCACCGGAGGTGCTAATGTCATGCCGCAGGCATAAATGACACACCGAAGGTGTAAATCACGCGCCGCAGGCGTAAATGACTACCTAAACTTCGCCATCACCTTCTCAAATCCGGGAAGGGCGTTTACAATGGTAGCGTCATCGCAGCAGAAGGCAATCCTGAAATAGCCCGGACCGGCAAAACCGCTTCCCGGAACCACCAGGATACGCTCCTCCTGAAGCGCGTTTACAAAGGCCACGTCATCTGCGATGGGGGCCTTGGGAAAAAGGTAGAATGCGCCGGATGGACGAATGAATTCATAACCGACGGCCGCCAGACCATCGCACAGCAGATCCCGTTTGCGTTTGTATTCGTTTATATCGACACTCATCCCCTGAAGCTTCGCAACCGCACGCTGCATCATCGCCGGCGCATTGACGAACCCGAGAATCCGGTTGGTGATACCCATAGCCCCGGTCAGCGCGCCACGGTAGGATGCCTGGGGGTTGACGGCTACAAAGCCGATTCTTTCGCCGGGAATGGAAATGTCCTTTGAATAGGATGTGGCGACGATGCTCTCCTTGTAGCTTTTAAAAATGCTGGGAACGACAACATCGTCATAAACGATTTTCCGGTAGGGCTCGTCCGATACCAGGTAAATTGTACGCCCCATCGCTTTACCCTTTTCCGTCAGCAGCGCCCCGAGGTCGTCGAGACTCTCTTTTGAATACACCCGGCCTGTCGGGTTGTTGGGTGAATTGATGAGAACCACCTTGGTTTTGTCCGTGATTGCGCCGGCCAGCGCCTTTAGGTCCAGGGTAAAATCAGGTTTTGTCGGTACGGTCTTGAAAACTCCGCCGTGGTTCTCGGCATAAAACCGGTACTCCACAAAACAGGGTATCGGTGAAATGACCTCCTCACCCGGATCGATAACCGCCTTTAAGATAACATTCAAGGCCCCGGCTGCGCCGCAGGTCATCAGCACTTCCTCGCCGCTGATGTCCATACCGTGCTCTTTGGTCAGAAAAGCCGCAACCTCGTTTCTGACCTGGGGGTAACCCGGTTGCGGCATGTAGCCGTGGGTCCCGGCTTCATCGGAATCGATGATTGCATGCATGATGGATTTGAATTTTTCCGGCGGCGGCAGGTTTGGATTGCCCAGGCTGAAATCAAATACATTTTCAGGCCCGTGCAGAGCCTTCAGGCGCGCCCCCTCTTCAAACATTTTGCGGATAAAGGATGAATTGGCGATAATCCCTTCAACCTTTTTAGAAATAGTCATTGGCCTCCCTTTCTCATAATAAGATTCGAACATATAATATCCAAAGGTTTTAACCCAACCCGGACACAATATAAATCCTTAAAAACAATAATATCAGATAGAAGACGCGTCATCGCACTCCGATAGTTGAGAGCACGACGGTTTTAATCCGCCTGCTCAACGGCCGTCACCTCGGGAATGCGTTCCTTCATCACTCTCTCGATACCGTTTTTGAGCGTCATCTGTGACATGGGGCACCCGGCACAAGCACCCTGCAAACGAACCTTGACAACACCGCCCTGGATATCCACCAGTTCCACGTCACCACCGTCCCGCTGCAGCATGGGCCGGATATCATTCAACACCGCTTCGACTTTTTCTTTCATTGGACTACCTCCTGTTTTTTTCAGCCACAAAGACCCCAAGGCGCAAAGAAAAACGCTTTGTTCATCCTTTGTGGTTCCAGTTTACCCGTTTTAAATCTTTCACTTGTTCATTGTTTATGCAGGGCTGAAGCCCTGGACTACACACCGACAACGGGCTGCCATGTGACGCAGAGTTTTAACCCTGCCGTGGTCGTATACGGCACAATGTTGCCTTTGTGCCTTGGTGCCTTTGTGGTTCTCACGTAATTCGCAGAGCATAAAAATCTCTTTTGAATTCCTCAAATGCGTCCCGGTCGATCGCCGTTCGAATCTGCTGCATCAAATCAAGATAATAGTGCAGATTGTGCAGGGTATTCAACCGGTACGCCAGCAACTCCCTGGCCATGTAGAGGTGGCGCAAATACGCCCCGGAATAATGGCGACAGGTATAACAGTCACATTGCGCATCCACAGGTTCCATATCGTATTTAAAGCGTGCATTGCAAATGTTTATGGCGCCCCGCCGGGTAAACAGCTGACCGTTTCTGGCATTGCGTGTCGGTATCACGCAGTCGAACATGTCCGCGCCCATGCCGGAAAGTTCAACAAGGTCTTCCGGTGTCCCCACCCCCATCACATACCTGGGGGCATGCTCCGGCAGTCTTGGAATCGTGAAATCGGCCACCGCAAGCATTTCATCCTTGGGTTCGCCCACACTCAAGCCGCCCACGGCATATCCGTTGAATCCGATTTCCACAGTGGACTCCAGCGAGCGCCGGCGCAGGTCGTTGAACATACCACCCTGTACAATGCCGAAAAGTGTTCCGCCGGCATCACTTTCTGCCCGGGCATCCTTACAGCGTTTTGCCCAGCGTGCCGTCAATTCCAGGGATGACTCGGTTTCACTGTATTCCGCCGGGTACTGGAGACATTGGTCCAGACACATGCTGATGTCCGAGCCCAGGCACTGTTGGATTTCCACCGATTTCTCAGGTGTCAGCAGATGGCGCGAGCCGTCGATATGTGACTGGAAGGCATACCCCTCCTCCGAAATCCTGGAGAGTTTGGCCAGGGAAAAGACCTGGAACCCGCCGCTGTCCGTCAATATGGGCCTGTCCCAGTTCATAAACCTGTGCACGCCGGCAAACCGTTCGATGACGTCGCAGCCGGGTCTCAAATAAAGGTGATACGTATTCCCCAGGATGATTTGCGCCCCCGCCGCCTTGAGTTCCTCGGGCGACACGGATTTCACGGTTGCCAGCGTCCCCACGGGCATGAAGATGGGCGTATGTATCCGGCCTCGATCTGTTTCGATAACACCTGTTCGGGCGCTGCTTATTTTTGATTTATTTTTAATAGTGAAGTTGAACATACTCGTTTTATGTTTTACGTGTTACGTTTTACGCTTAAAGACCTGATGAGGCCATGAATCATCTGGGATATGCTGATGCAATCTTTCACCAGGTCACGATGTAATTCTTCGGAAAGGACGTCTATTCTGCGGCAAATATAAATCTGTGTCCTCAATTCTGCAGCAGAACCTTCCAAATTTTCAAACGACGTATAAGCCAATTTGCCACTCCCTGCTATCTGCCTAATCTGCCACTTAAATCGTAAAACCTAAAACGTAAAACGATCACTTAATCAACATCGCATCACCATAACTATAAAACCGGTACCCCTCTTCAATGGCGGTCCGATAAGCATGCAGAATATTCTGCCGCCCTGCCAGAGCTGAAACGAGCATCAGCAGGGTCGATTTGGGCAGGTGAAAGTTGGTTACCATGGCATCGACCACCTTGAAATCGTAGCCGGGGTATATGAACAGGTCGCAATTTCCACTGCCCGCGGATACCGTATTGCCCGCAGTGGATGAAAACTCCAGGGTACGCACACAGGTGGTCCCCACAGCCACCACGCGATGCCCGGCCTGCCTGGCCCGGTTTATCGTCGATGCGGTTCGTTCGGGGATGGAAAACCATTCCGAATGCATCGCATGCCGCCGGATATCGG
The DNA here is from genome assembly GCA_019313725.1 of Deltaproteobacteria bacterium. Lineage (GTDB taxonomy): Bacteria > Desulfobacterota > Desulfobacteria > Desulfobacterales > B30-G6 > JAJDNW01. The sequence continues at coordinate 6,371 of JAFDAT010000096.1, read as the reverse complement.
AGACCCTTACCGGCGAAAAAGTACCGTACCCCACGTGAAGGGTTATTTCAACGATCTTCACACCCTTTTTTCTCAGTTTACCAAGGGTATTATCGGTAAAGTGCAGCCCTGCCGTGGGCGCGGCGACAGCGCCTTTTTGAGAGGCGTAAATCGTCTGGTAGGTGGTGTGGTCATCGAAGGTCTCATCCCCGTTCTGCCGCCGGATATACGGCGGCAGGGGAACCTTGCCGATGCGGGACAGCAGGCTCTCGAAATCCCCGTCGTATGAAAATCTGACCTGGTGGCGCATGCCTTCCGAACCAATGACCTCAGCCGTCATACCAGCATCGAAAATGAAACGGCTGCCGACACGCGGGCGTTTTGAGGCTTTCACCAGGCAGTCCACCTCCAAACATCCGCGGTCATCGGATCGTGCCTTATCCGGCGTAAAATCGAGCAGCAACAGTTCTACGCGTCCACCGGTTTCCTTTTTTCCCAACAGCCTTGCCGGGATGACTTGCGTGTTGTTCACCACCAGCACATCCGAGGGTGAGAGATGCTCAGGCAGGTCGTTGAAATGTCCGTGGCGGAGGGAACCGTCTTCACGTCCCACGACCAGCAGCCGGGATCGGTCCCTTTCAGCAACGGGGTGCTGCGCTATATTTTCCTCGGGAAGGTGGTAGTCGTAATCGTCTATTGAGTACATTCTTACCGTTTTAGGTCTTACGTTTTAGGTTTTAAGTGGTGGTTGGCTTTGAGCGATCAGCCGGCATCCGAAGGATATGGTTCACGTAAAACGTAACACCTAAAACGTAAAACGAACAATTGTTATTGTTTACCTAAATAGACCAGAAATATCCCCGAAACCATCAGGACCAGTCCGAAACGCCGCAGGGTGCTTTCCGGCATTTCCAGGACCTTTTCCACCCAGACTTTCATTTTAACGGGAAACGCAAAATAGGGAATGCCCTCCACCACCATGACCATTCCGATGACACACAGGAAAAATTCCATTTTTATCCCTTTATAAAATCGCCCTGGGCGATTTTATGGCACGCGGCTGCACCGCTATTTTCACTTCATTAACTGTCGGATTTTATTTGGATGATATTCTGATACAAATACACAAAAAATAATTTATATCGTCTAACTTAATGCAATGTCAAAATAAAACCGTCGCACCATTCGATTGCTTTTCATGCCATACGCTTAAAAAAATTGCGTCGATAACAATTCACACTTGACCAAATTTCACTAAAATATTACTATCCGTCGCAAATAACTCGCGAGTTTTTTATGACGGGGATAAAAAAATGGGCGAATACATTCATCGCTATATTCAAAAATCTGTTTTAAAGGACCTGGAACGTAAAATGGTCTTCATTGGCGGGCCGCGCCAGTCCGGAAAGACCACATTGGCTAAACATCTCTGCCGGCAGGCAGGTTACAGCCTTGAGGAAAGATACTTAAACTGGGATGCGGCAGCAGACAGGGAAAATATAATCAAGGAACAGTTTCCTGCCGGGTCGGGCATCCTCATCCTAGATGAAATTCATAAATATTCCCGTTAGCGTCAGGTGGTTAAAGGACTTTTCGACAAACGGGGGGATGAATTGGACATACTGGTAACCGGTAGCGCCCGGCTCGACCATTATCGGAGGGGCGGCGACTCCCTTCAGGGACGCTACCATTTTTATCGACTCATGCCTCTCACCTTTAGTGAACTTGGACCACCGGATGAGGCCGGTTTGGCCGATCTGTTTAATTTCGGTGGATTTCCGGAACCGCTCCTGTTGAGATCAGAAAAAGAAACCCGGCGCTGGAGCCAGGAGTATCGTTCCAGAGTTATACAGGGAGACCTTTCTGACCTTGAGAATATCATGGACCTTGGCATCATTGAAAACATGGTCATTCGGCTCCCGGATCTGGTCGGCTCCCCACTATCACTGAATGCGCTGCGGGAAGATCTCCAGGTGTCGCATCAGTCCGTGTCGAGATGGATCGGCATGCTTGAAAAGCTCTACATGATTTTCCGAATATATCCTTTTGGTGCACCTAAAATTCGAGCGGTTAAAAAAGAGGCCAAGCACTACCATATGGATTGGACCACCATAACCGATCCCGGTGCCCGTTTTGAAAATATGATCGCCTGTCACCTGTTGAAATGGTGCTACTATAAACAGGACACAGAAGGGATTGCGCTTGAACTACGGTATTTTAGAGATGTGGACAAGCGAGAGGTCGATTTTGTCATTGTTGAGAATATGCAGCCGACTCTGTTTATAGAGTGTAAACTGTCTGAAAAAAGCGTCGCCCTGCCTTTGAAATACCTGAAAAAACGATTTCCGCACGTTACCGCGATACAGGTCTTTTTTGAAGGAAATTGTGATTATATAACCAAAGAAGGCATTCGAGTGTGTTCGGCTCACCGGTTTCTGAAAGAGTTCATATAGCCTATAAATTCACGGGGAGACATAATCTCAATATCAACATATTTTTTTATGCTCTTGAGGTGCTTGTCTCCTGAAATGATGATTTTACTGTCAAGCACCACCGCGCATTCCAGAAATTTATTGTCGTCCGCATCATCTTTCACCACCTCAACTTTTATTGTTTTAGCCGTAAAAAAGGAATCTAAAATACGATGGTAGCGCTGTCACCATCCAGAGAAGATTCTTCGCTAATACTTTACAACGGGCAACGATGGTGTTAGTTTTAGCTAGCTTTTAGCTAAAAAAGAAGATACCACAAAGGAATAGAAAAAGGTAATTTCGCCATGGATAAAACCGCCATAAAAGTTGTCAAAATGGATCAATCCATTTCCGATTTTGCATACTGGCAGACACGTTCTTTTGAAGAACGTCTCCACACGTTGGAAACCATAAGAAATGAATACATAGCGTGGGCTTATGATACTAAACCCGGATTTCAAAGAGTTTATCGCATTATTAAACAAAAATAATGTTCGCTACTTGGTCGTTGGAGGTTATGCTGTGGCATTCCATGGCCACCCACGTTATACCAAAGATCTTGACCTTTGGATATGGATGGATAAAAAGAATGCGGAAAGCCTGCTGAAAACTTTAGAGGAATTCGGGTTTGGATCAGTTGACCTATCTGTTGAGGATTTTTTAAATCCCGATAACATTATCCAATTGGGATACCCGCCCAACCGAATCGATCTGATGACAGCGCCAAAGGGTGTTGAATTTGATGCCTGTTACCAATCCAAGATAACTATAGAAATTGAGGGAACAAAAATCAATCTTATCGACCTGGAAAACCTGAAGAAAAATAAGAAAGCGACAGGGCGGAATCAAGATTTAGCGGATCTTGAGCACTTAACATAAAACCGCTCCGCGATTTCATTTTAAATTATATATTTTTTTTCGGGTTAATTTCGAAGAAAAATCGGCCTGGGAAAAAACCACACCATCCGGACTAAAAGAAGAATCTCCCCGGACTGAAGGAAAAAAATATGTTTGAATCCGTCATCGGGCTGGAAGTCCACGCCCAGCTGAAAACCAGAACAAAGATTTTCTGCGGCTGTTCAACCGTGTTCGGGGCACCGCCCAACACGCACACCTGCCCGGTCTGTCTCGGCATGCCGGGTGTTCTGCCCGTGCTCAACAAAAAGGTTGTCGACTACACCCTGAAAATGGCGGTTGCCACCCATTGCACGGTAAACCATAAAAGCCGTTTTGCGCGTAAGAACTATTTTTACCCGGACCTTCCCAAGGGCTACCAGATTTCACAATATGAACTGCCCATCGCCGAACACGGGCACATTCACATTGAGCTGGACGGCCGCAAAAAACGCATCGGCATTACCCGCATCCACATGGAAGAAGATGCCGGTAAATTGACCCACGACACTCACCGGCCGGTCAGCCGGGTGGACCTGAACCGGGCCGGCGTGCCCCTTATGGAAATCGTCAGCGAACCGGACATGCATACGCCCGAAGAAGCCGGGGCCTACCTGAGGCACCTGCGCGCCATCGTACGCTACCTGGATGTCAGTGACGGCAATCTCGAAGAGGGCAGCTTCCGCTGCGATGCCAATGTCTCCATCATGCCCACGGGGGCGGACACCTTAGGCACCCGCACGGAACTGAAAAACCTCAACTCCTTCAAACACGTGGAAAAGGCCATTGCCTTTGAAGTGTCCCGGCAGAAAGAGATCCTCCTGGAAGGCGGTAAGGTGATTCAGGAAACCCGACTCTGGGACCCGGCTAAAAACCGGACATTTTCCATGCGCGGCAAGGAAGATGCCCACGATTACCGTTATTTTCCGGACCCTGACCTGCTGCCGCTGGTCATTGACGATGAATGGGTGGCGTCCACCCGGAAAAGTCTTCCTGAACTGCCGGAGCAGAAAAAAACCCGTTTCATTGAATCCTATGGCCTGCCCCCTTACGACGCCGGTGTCCTTTCCACCAGCCGTGAGCTGGCTGACTTTTTCGAAGCCTGTGTCAAACTGTTTCCCAAGCCCAAACCGGTCAGCAACTGGATCATGGGCCCCCTGCAGGGATTATTGAACACCACCGGAAAATCCATCACGGGTTCACCCGTTTCCCACGCCGCCCTGGCAGGCCTTCTCAAACTGGAGGATGACGGCGTGGTCAGTAACAAGATCGCCAAAACAGTCTTTGACGAAATGGCTGTTTCGGGAGACTCCGCCAAATCTATTGTTGAAAAAAAGGGCCTGGTCCAGGTGACGGACGTGTCGGCCATCGCGGAGATCGTCGATACGGTGCTGGGTCGGAACCCTAAAGAGGTGGAAGCCTTCAAAAACGGTAAAACCAAGCTCATGGGCTTTTTCGTGGGTCAGGTCATGCGTGAAACCAGGGGTAAGGCCGACCCGAAGATTGTGAATCAGTTGTTGAATAAGAAACTCAGTTAATAAAGATAAATGCTAATATCTAAATCACCAAATCCTAAACAAATTCAAATGACTCAAATAAAAAAACCAAAATTGTACGATTTGGAAGACAGGACATTTGAATATGCAAGAAGCGTTAGAAAATTCATTAAAATGCTTCCAAAAACTTTGAGCAATATCGAAGATGGAAAACAATTAATTCGATCATCCGGTTCCGTAGGTGCGAATTATATTGAAGCGAATGAAGCTCTCAGTAAAAAAGATTTTTCCTACAGAATAAAACTCTGCCGTAAAGAAGCCAAGGAAAGTCGTTATTGGATCAAGTTGATAGACACCGGAAACCTCGATACCCTGGAAAAATTCAAACACAATTTGACCCAAGAAACCACCGAATTGATGAAAATTTTTGGTTCCATCATAACGAAAAGTCAGTAATTGTTATCTTTTCCAGCTGTTTTATGCCGTTTTGCACTTTGAAAATTTGAATTTTGGAATTGTTTAGTATTTGGGTATTTAGGATTTATTTACATCCTCAGGAGGCCACATTGAAATCAAAAATTCACTTTATACATATCGATCTTATTATATTCCTTACTTTGTTAATGACCATCGGGCTTCAGAATACATACGCCCAGACAGAACCCGTCAGAATAGCCATAACGCCCTTCACCCTCAACGCCCCCGACGAGATGAGCTACCTCCAATCCGGCGTCCAGGACATGCTCGAATCCCGGCTCAGCCAGGATGAGGATGTCATCGTGATCAGCGACGACGAGACCGCCCGGGCCATAGAAGGCATTCCGGAACCCATCGATGAAAACAAGGCCCGCGAAGTGGGCCGGCGGCTTAATGCCCGCTACGTACTCATCGGCAGCCTCACCGTCTTCGGATCAAGCGCGAGTCTGGATGCCAGACTGGTGGATGTCAGTGGTGAGAAAGCGACCCTGGCCTTCTTTGAACAGAGTGACACTATCGATGATCTCGTGCCCAAAATCAATGCCATTGCCGCCGATATTAACCTGAAAATAGGCGGTGCGGCAGTGGTTGCAGCAGCCCCGAAACCGGCTGCGGGCGGTAACGACGTTCAAGCGCACCCTGAAAAACTGGAGACCGGCGAACTCGCGGCAGAAGCCGGTGACAGTGGCCTGACGGCTTCCGCTGCCGGGGGTATCCTCTCCGAAGATTTCTGGAAAAGCAGGACCTATAAATTCAACATTCACGGCCTGGCCCTGGGTGATGTGGACGGTGACGGCAAAATTGAAACCGTCATCATCACCAACAACACCCTGGCCGTATACCGGTACGAAAACAACCAGTTTTTCAAAACTCAGGAGATCGAGGAATCAAGCAGCGAGCATTTCGTGGGCGTGGACGTGGCCGACATCAACGGTAATGGCTATGCGGAAATCTTCGTTCCCGGTCTCACGCCGAAGCGCACCGGCGTCGCTTCCTCGATTTATGAATACAGCGGCGGCCCCCTGCAAAGGGTCTTGAAAAAAAGCCGCTGGCT
>JAFDAT010000095.1 GCA_019313725.1 Deltaproteobacteria bacterium | reverse complement strand
TTGTTCATTGTTGAGTTGCTGGGCTGAAAAATTAAAAAATGTTTACATATAGAATGCTATAATATAACTATCGGTATTTAATAATAATATACTGTTTTTGGGAGAATGAAAAAAGGGAGTCAGGTATTGACATCCACGTAATTGGCTTATAAAATGAATGAATATTCATTCATAGTCATAGATTTTCATGTGCTTTGCGGGATTTTTTCGACATTCGTATATCAATGACAATAATGGGTACCCCAGGGTGACGGCGATAGGGGGCACGGTCAATCGCAATCGCGCATGAAAATTTATTGGAGGTGCACCATCAACAAACGCAGAAAGGCAAACGACAAATATCAGCGCATACTGCAGGCGGCCATAAAAGTGTTTGCCGAACAGGGGTTCTTTCAGTCAACGATTGCGCAGATCGCCAAGGAAGCCGGTGTTGCCGACGGAACAATCTACCTCTATTTCAAGAGCAAAGACGATATTCTGGTCCAGTTTTTCAATTATAAAACCAAACAGGTGTTTGACGGATTTCGGAAGGAGGTCGACAGGGCCGATAATGCGGTGGACAAACTCCGCAATCTGATCCGACGACACCTGGCAGAGTTCCAACGCGACCGGAACATGGCCATTTTGTACCAGTCCGAAACCCATCAGAGTACGCGTCTGGTGGAGAAGCAGATCAAGGAGATGTCCAACATGTACCTGGACATCGTGGCCGAGATCATGGAACAGGGCCAACAGGAGGGTTTGATTCGCAGGAACCTTTATCTGAGCCTGGTAAAACGTTTTATCCTGGGAGCTGTGGACGAGGTGATCAACACCTGGATTCATTCCGGAGGTCAATACGATCTGGTCTCAATGGCTGATCCCCTGGTGGACCTTTTTATCGAGGGGGTCGGGGCCGGCGGTGATTGAACCCTATGGTTCCATAAACAACATGGCAGCGTAACGATGGGGTGAGCTCAGCAGTTCAAGGGACTTATAAATCAAAAGCAATTCAATAACGCGTCATAACCAAAATATAATTCAAGGAGGAATAACGATGGCACAGAGTATTGCAGACCGCAGGGATGTCGATTTTGTTCTTCACGAACAGCTTGAAGTGGCAAAACTGAGCGAACATGAAAAATTTGCGGAATTCAACCGCAAAACCATGGACCTGATCGTCAAGGAAGCCCGCAACCTGGCTATCAAAGAGATTCTCCCCACCCGTGAAATAGGGGATAAAGAAGGCACCCGGTTCGATAGCGGCAAGGTCACGGTTCCCGAAGCATTTCACAAAGTGTATGACCTGTTCAAGGAAGGCGAGTGGGTTGCCATGACCGAGGATCCCGAATGGGGAGGTCAGGGCATGCCCCGCAGTCTTGCCCTGGCGGCCGGAGACTATTTTAACGGGGCCAACTACGCCCTGATGATGTACCCGGGCCTGACCCACGGGGCCGGTAAACTGGTCGAGGCCTTCGGCACGGACCAACAGAAGACGCTTTTTCTCAAGAAAATGTACACCGGTGAGTGGACCGGCACCATGCTGCTGACCGAACCCGAGGCAGGTTCCGATGTCGGCGCACTGACAACCTCAGCCGTGAAAAATGACGATGGTACCTATTCCATCACCGGCAATAAAATCTTCATATCGGCCGGTGAGCATGACATGGCGGAAAACATTGTCCACCCGGTGTTGGCCCGCATCGAAGACGCCCCCGAAGGGACCAAGGGTATTTCCCTTTTTCTGGTTCCGAAATTCCGGGTCAGCGACGACGGCAGTCTGGGTGAATTTAACGATGTCGTTTGCACCGGCATAGAAGAAAAAATGGGCATTCATGGAAACTCCACCTGTTCCCTATCCCTGGGGGGGAAAGGCGGTTGTGTGGGGACCCTTTTGGGCGAGGAGAACAAAGGCATGCGGGCCATGTTCCTGATGATGAACGAAGCCAGGCTCCTGGTGGGGCTTCAGGGGTTTGCCTGCGCCACCGCATCCTATCTGAACGCCGTCAATTACGCCCGGGAAAGGGTGCAGGGAAAAAATCTGGCATCCTTCATGGACAAGAATGCGCCGGCCGTTCCCATCATCCAGCACCCGGACGTACGGCGGCAGCTGCTGACCATGAAAGCCTACGTGGAGGGCATGCGCAGCCTTCTCTACTACGTGGCTTACTGCGATGATGTGGTCGACACAACCGACGATGAAAATATCAAAGAGAAATATCACGGCCTCGTGGAGGTGCTGATTCCGATTGCCAAGGGCTATGTGACCGACCGTGCTTATGATGTCTGCAACATGGGCATGCAGGTCTACGGTGGGTACGGGTATATCAAAGAGTATCCCCAGGAGCAGCTGGTGCGTGACTGCAGAATCACCATGATTTACGAAGGTACCAACGGGATTCAGGCCATGGATCTGCTGGGACGAAAACTGGGCATGAACGAAGGCCGGCCCGTCATGGACCTGATGGGTGAAATCCAGAATATCATTGCTCAGGCCGGGGAAAAAGCGGAAACCAAGGAACTCGGCGGCAAGCTCGAGGAAGCCCTCAACAAGTTAGGTGAGGTGGCCATGCACATGGGCACCATGGCTATGTCGCCCAAAGCCCTGGACGCCTTTGCTTTGGCCTACCCCTTCATGGAAGTGACCGGCGATGTCGTGATGGGCTGGATGCTTTTGTGGCGTGCGGTTATTGCGGCCCGGAAGATGGATAACGGGGCCAAGAAAAAAGATATCACTTTTTACGCGGGCCAGATGAAGAGCGCCGAATTTTTTATCCACAACATTCTGCCGGTGACCCTGGGCAGGATGAATGCCATTCTGGCGGGCAACGATGCGGTCAACACGATATCGGAAGATGCTTTTGGCGGAAAATAATCCCTTAGATATTGTCCGCGATTCAGTTTTGTGTTAGGCAACCTTGTCCGGACATTTGTCAAACGGTGTCCTGTTATTGTTATTGACATGCCTGCGGGTGAGTATATAGAAAATGAGCGAGTATTCACTAAAACCGAATGCTGCTGTTAGTAAGTAAGATGACCTTCGTGAAGAGGAGGAGAAGTAACCCATGGAAACCGCTTTAATAGCACCGGCCAATTATTTTATTCTGAGCGTTCCCACCGTGATTTTTTCGTTTGTGATCCCCATCGTCGGGGTTTCCCTGTTTGCCTACATTATGGCCATCAGGATTGCCCCGCTGGTTTTAGCGGCGCCGGACTTTCGCTTTAACCGATATATGGAACGCATTATAAAGGTGCTCCGGATCTGGCTGCTGCAATACCGTCATCCCCGCTATAAGACCGCCGGCATTATTCACATCATGATCTTTGCCGGTTTTCTGGTGCTGAGCATCCGTTCCACCTCCCTGGTCATCATCGGCATTTCGGAAAACTTTGTTTTTCCAGGCCTGGGCGGCTCTCTCGGCATCGTGTACAACCTGTTCAAAGACTATGCCGCCACCGTGGTCCTGGTGGCGTGTTTTTTAGCAGCCTACCGCAGGATCGTGGTCAAGCCGGAAAGGTATGCCGTACCGTCAAAATATGGAAAAGATCACACCTTCGAAGCTGTTTTTGTGCTGGGCATGATTGCCACCCTCATGATTTCGGAAAGTCTTTTCGAGGCCAGCGCAGCGGTGGCACAGGCGCAGGCAGGGCTGCACGTCGAATTTATCGCCCCCTTGAGCCTGGCTTGGATATTCAAGGTGATGCTGGGGAGGGTGTCCACCGAAACCCTGCAGGCCATCCACCTGGTCATGTATTACATCCACGACCTGACCTTTTTCAGCTTCCTCTGTTTTTTACCCATGGGGAAGCATTTCCATGTCATCACGTCTTTTTTCAACGTATTTTTTATGCGCATCGACAGGGGCAATGTCAAACCGGTCCGGTACGGCGTGGCAGATGATCAGCTGGACGACCTCGAGTCCTTCGGTGTAAAAAAACTCGAGGATTTTACCTGGAAGCATATTCTCGATTTTTATTCCTGCGCGGACTGCGGACGGTGTTCGGACAACTGTCCGGCCAATGCGGTCAAACGCCCGTTGTCCCCCCGGTTCATCTCAATCAAGGCCAGAGACCTTATCTTCAAAAACTATCCCCTCTATCCGTATGGTAAAGCCTTCAATAAAGGTGAAGAACTCATGGGGAATATCTACGAGGAGGAAGAAATCTGGTCCTGCACCACCTGCGGTGCCTGTGAACAGGAGTGCCCGCTGGGGATTGAGTATATCGATAAAATCGTTGACCTGAGGCGTGGGATGGTGGATGAAGGCATGGTGCCCCAGTCCCTGCAGAAGCCGTTGCGGGCTCTTGAGAAAAGGGGCAATCCCTGGGGTAAGATGGAAAAGAAACGGGCAGACTGGACCAAGGAACTGCCCGAAGGCTGCGAGGTTAAGATCGTGGGCAAAAAAGAGTCAGCCGACACCCTCTATTTTGTCGACAGCATTACCTCTTTCGATGACAGAATGCAGGCGATCGGCAGGGCCACAGCCAAAGTCCTCAATGCCGCCGGAGAAGATTTCGGAATCCTGGGCAAAGCTGAAAAGGATAGCGGCAATGAGGTCAGGCGTTTCGGCGAAGAGATGCTTTTTCAGGATTTGAAGGATCAGAACACGGAGGCCATTCTCAATTCCGGTGCGTCGCGCATCGTCACCTCGGACCCCCATGCCTACAACGCCTTGAAGAATGATTACGTGGACCTTCCCCCGGTGGAGCACATCAGCCAGTATATCGCCAGGCAGGTGAAATCAGGAGCTATCCACTTGAAGGCTGCCGAGGGCAACGGAAAGGTCTACACGTATCACGATCCCTGCTATCTCGGAAGGCACAACGGCGTTTATGATGACCCCCGGGAAGCCATCGATGCCATACCGGGCATCAAAAGAGTGGACATGGAAAAGTGCCGCGACCGCTCCTTCTGCTGCGGCGGCGGCGGTCTGATGCTGTTTTATGAGCCGGAGGAGGAGCAGCGCATGGGCGTGCTGCGGGTCGAGATGGCCGCCAAGGCCGGCGCCAATGTGATCGTTACCGCCTGCCCGTTCTGCCTGGTGAATATGGAGGATGCCATTAAAGTCGCTGGAATGGAGGGCAGCATGGAAGCCATCGACCTGGCCGAACTGGTGGAAAGCCATATTGTCAGTGTTTAAGGCCAGCAGCTTTTAGCTATAAAAGGATTCAAGGATTCGAGGGTTCAAGGGGTCGAGGGGTATGTGTTTAGCTGTTCGTTCTTGGTTCTTATTCGATATTCGACTAAGAGCTATCAGTCAAGAGCTAAGCGCAAAGAGCCTGGGATCTTTCACTTGAACCCTGGGCCCCTTGAATCCTCGAACCCTATTTGAAACATATCTGGAAAAATGCTGTTCGATAAAAAATTGTCAGTGTAGTAAAACGTAGGTCGATGTAACAACTAAAAACGGGAGGAAGAACATGGAGATTCTGGTTTGTGTAAAAAGAGTCCCGGATACCGCTGAAAACGAGATCGAGGTCAACAGCGATGGTACGGATATCGAAAGGGACGACCTGGTCTATTCGGTGAATGAGTGGGACAACTATGCAGTGGAAGAGGCGATTCAGATTAAGGACAATGTGGGCGGAAGTGTCACGGTCGTGAGCGTGGGCGACGAGGAATCTGAAGAGGTCGTGAGAAGGGAGATGGCCATGGGAGCCGACAACGGTATCCTGCTGTCCGACGACGCCTTCGAGGGGTCGGACGGTAAGGGCGTTGCATCCCTTCTGAAAGCAGCCGTGGAAAAAGGCAAGTACGACCTGATTCTCACAGGGGCGCAGGCCGATGACGGCGCAGCTCAGGTGGGCGGCATGCTGGCGGCAATGCTGGATCTGCCCTATGCTTCACTGGTGAATAAAATCGAGATGATCGACGATCAGAAGATCAAGGTCGGGCGCGAAATTGAAGGCGGAAATCAGGAGATGAACGAAATCGACCTGCCTTGTGTTCTGTCGATTCAGACCGGCATCAACGAGCCCCGCTATGTGGGCATCCGTGGCATCCGTAAGGTAGCCTCGGTGGAGATTCCGGTGCACGGTGCGGGCGACCTCGGCGTGGCTGCCGATTCTGTCGGTGACGCGGGTGCCAAGGTCAAACGCCTGGATTACTTTATGCCGGAACTTGGTGAAGGGGCCGAGATGTTGGAAGGCAGCACCGAAGAGATTGTCGAAAAACTGATTGAACTGCTTAAAGCCAAAGGAGGGCTCAAATAATGGCCGGACAGATTTTTGCATATATAAGGTTCAAGGATGGTGTCCCTGATGATTCTGCGCTCGAGTTGGTGGCCGCCGCCAAAAAGATTGCCGCCGATGCATCGGTGAGCGCGCTGGTCGTCGGTTCGGGCGTAGATGCGGTGTGCAACGAAGTAGTATCCTCCTACCAGGAAGTGTGGAAGATCGACAGCGATGCGCTGGCGTATCCCAATGCCGAGATGATCCGCAAGGCGCTGATTAATATCCTGCCTAAGGACTGTATTCTGCTGGTGCCCCACGATACGTTCGGTATGGATCTCGCCCCCGGGCTATCCATAAAAATGGACAGCGCTTTCGTGGCCGATGCCGTGGACTTCGAGGGTCTTGAAGGCGACACCTTGAAAGTCATTCGCCAGGAATACGGCGGGGCCGTCACTACGCATGTGAACTGCGATATTTCAGCCGGCGCGGTCATCAACGTGCGTCCGGGAAGCTTCCCTGCGGATGAGAGCAAGGCCGCAGGCGGTGCTGTGGTGGACAAATCGGGGGAGGCCGGGGACATGGCTGCCGGCCGCCGTTACCTGGAGACTGTGGCGGCCGAAGTCGGTGATGTGGACATCACCAAAGAGGATGTGCTGGTGTCCATCGGGCGCGGCATCGAAGACGAAGACAACATCGAGATCGCCGACGACCTGGCCGAAGCCATGGGTGCCGTGGTTTCCTGTTCGCGACCGATTGTGGATGCAAAATGGTTGGAGAAATCCCGCCAGGTCGGCACATCGGGTCAGACGGTCAAACCCAAAGTCTACCTGGCCTGCGGTATCAGCGGGTCATTCCAGCACCTGGGCGGGTTGAAAGGCAACCCCTTTGTGGTGGCCATCAACAAGAACCCCAAGGCGCCTATTTTTCAGATAGCCGATGTGGGCATCGAAGCCGACATTCTGGACTTCCTGCCTGAATTGACAGACGCTATCAGCGAACAATAAAACTGCCGCGCAATTTTATCGTGTATAAAAAAGAATGGCGATTATCGACGAAGCCGATAATCGCCCTTCTTTTTTAGCCCAAGGCCACATCGAGGGTCATCATCACGGCAAATCCCAGCATGGCGCCCACCGTGGCCACGTCCGTGTGCTTTTCAGCCTGAGACTCCGGAATCAGCTCCTCCACGACCACATAAATCATGGCGCCGGCGGCAAACGCCAGCGCATAGGGCAATACCGGTTTCATGAAAATCACCGCGACTGCGCCCAGGACGCCGGCAACAGGTTCCACAATGCCCGACAGCTGGCCGTACCAGAAGCTTTTCAGCCGGCTGAAACCTTCCCGGCGAAGGGGTACCGACACAGCGGCTCCTTCGGGGAAATTCTGGATGCCGATGCCGATGGCAAGGGCGATGGCCCCGCCAATGGATGCCGCCGGCAGGTCCGCGGCCAGTGCGCCAAAGGCCACTCCCACTGCCAGTCCTTCCGGGATGTTGTGAATGGTGATGGCCAACACTAAAAGTACGCTTCTGTGCCAGCTGGTACTGACGCCTTCCGCTTCTTCTTTGGGAAAACCGGGGTGCAGGTGGGGCAGCAGTTTGTCGATAGCCCAGAGAAAGGCGCCGCCCAGCAGGAAGCCCGATGTCGCCGGAACCCAGGTCGGCAAACCGGAGCCCGCGGACATTTCAATGGCCGGTGCCAGGAGGGACCAGTATGAAGCCGCAATCATAACACCCGCGGCAAATCCCAGCATGGCGTCGAGCATCCTTCGATTGATGGTCTTGAAGAAAAAAACCAACCCCGCTCCCGCTGCCGTCATAAACCAGGTGAACAGGGTTGCCACCAATGCCTGGTATACGGGATGCAGATTCAAAAAATATTCAACCATGGTTAAGCCCCTTGTTCGTTATTCTCAATTATCGGCAGGAATTTTTAACCATAAAGACAAAAAAGAAAAAACGTTGTGTCCTTTGTATCTTTATGGTTCTGTTTTTTCAGGAGGTCAAATTCTCTATCAGTTCACAGAACAGCCTGACGCCGAATCCGGTTCCGCCGGCCTCGCAGTAGGGCGTGCCTTTTTTGATGTATGCCGGCCCGGCGATATCGATGTGGGCCCATTTGGCTTTGCCGGCAAACTCGGCAAGGAACAGGGCGGCTGTGATGGCGCCGCCATACCTTGAGCTGCTCATGTTGTTCAGATCTGCAAACTCGCTCTTGAGCAGTTCCTGGTAGTCCTCGGGCAGCGGCAAGCGCCATGTCCGTTCATGGGTTTTTTTGCCGGCTGCGGCAATGGCATCCGCCAGATCGTCGTCATGGGAGAAGACCCCGGCGATTTTATCCCCGAGCGCTACCATGCAGGCGCCGGTCAGTGTGGCGATATCGACCATGATATCCGGTTTGAAGGACTTCAGGGCATGGGTCATGGCGTCGATCAGGATCAGGCGGCCCTCTGCATCCGTATTGCCGATTTCGACACTTTTTCCGGCATAGCTTTTCACGATGTCGCCGGGGCGGGTGGCCGTGCCGGAGGGCATATTCTCCACCACCGGTATAACGCCTACCACTTTGACTTTGGGTTTCAAGCGGGCCATGGCAATGAGCGTCGCCGCTACTGCCGCAGCCCCGGACATATCGATTTTCATGTCTTCGATGCCGCCGCTTGGTTTCAGGTTGATGCCGCCAGTGTCGAAGGTGACCCCTTTCCCGATCAGGGCGATGGTTTTTTTGGCCCCCTTGGGCGCGTAGACTATTTCCACCAGCCGGGGTTTGTCCTGGCTGCCCTCGCCAACGGCCAGGATGGCCCCGTACTTTCCCTTGCGGAGTTCCTTGTCGGTCAACACGCGGGTTTTGAGTTTTTCCTTTTTTGCTTCGCGGGTCAGCATACGGCTGAAAGCACCAGGCCTTTTATCGTTGGAGGGTGTGCTGACCCACTCTCTTGCCAGCAGCGTCCCACTGCAGACAGCCGTCACGTGCGGCACGAGACGGGTGAATTTTTTTACGGCGCCGGGGTTCGTGATCACGTTAATGCTGTTCAGGGCTTTGAGCTTCTTCTCTTTTTTGTATTTGTCGAACCGGTGGTTTCCGAGGTACGCACCTTCCAGAAGTGCCTCGATCAGGCCACCCATCTCCATCTTCAGGTCGTTGGCGGACGGAGTGGCAAGGGACACCTCGGTCAATTTTTTCTGGATGCATGCTTTGACGGTTTTGCCTGCAAATACCCGCAACGCCTCAGGGTCGATTTTATCCAGCTTGCCCAGCCCCACGAAGATTACCCGGGTGATGTTTACACCGGGCGGGTTGTGCAGGATGATCTCTTCACCCGTTTTCCCATCAAACTCCTTGAACTTTTTTGCACTTCCGCACAGTGTTTTGAGAATCCCATCGTGGATTTCCCGGTCCTCGCAGACGGGTACGGCCAGGGTCGTAATTTTTTTCTTTTCGATGTCGACACTTTTCAAATTGATCATAATCGTCCTCAACGTTGGAGAAAGGGTTCCAGGATCCGACGGTCCAAGGATCCAAGTGAAAAAACAAACGATCCGAAGATGATTCAAAAATATAAACCACCGATGGAGGTCTGTCAATTTATGGCTGAATCCGTGTGTAATCGAAAAGGGAACTGCTGCCATGTCCCGGGCAGATTATGGAGATGCCGGGTGTGTTTATGATTTTTTCAAGAGATGCGGCCTGATCTTTCGGGCTGGCGAGAAAACTGTTGGGAACGATACGACCACCCATGACGATGATGAAATCCCCGCTTATCAGGACACCGCTTCGGGATTCGAAATAGGAGACATGGTCGGGGCGGTGTCCGGGTGTGTGGATGGCGGTAAAACCGGGCAG
>JAFDAT010000455.1 GCA_019313725.1 Deltaproteobacteria bacterium | reverse complement strand
GCTTCTGGGAGCGGGGGATGTGAAGTATCACAACGGTTATCTAGCCGACATTAAACTGGAGACCGGGGCGGACCTGCGTATTTTTCTGGTCAACAACCCGAGTCACCTGGAGGCGGTGGATCCCGTGGTCGAAGGCATAGCCCGTGCCCGTCAGGAGAACTACGGCCAGGACAAAAGGGTGGTCATGCCGCTTCTCATCCATGGGGATGCCGCTTTTTCAGGCCAGGGCATCGTGGCCGAAACCCTGAACATGTCACAACTGGCCGGTTATGCCACCGGCGGCACGGTGCACGTCATCATCAACAACCAGATCGGCTACACGACGCTGCCCGAAGATGCCCGTTCAACCCGCTATTCAACCGATATCGCCAAAATGTTGATGGTCCCGATTTTCCACGTTCACGGGGAGGACGCCGAGGCTGTCGTGCACGTGGGTAAGCTGGCCGTGGAATACCGCAACCGTTTTGAAAAGGATGTGGTCGTCGATGTCGTCTGTTATCGCAGGTACGGGCATAACGAAGGGGATGAGCCGTATTTTACCCAGCCGCTGATGTATGGTCGCATAAAAGAACGCCCTTCGCCCCACCGGCAGTATGCAGACCAGCTCATTGCGGAAAAGATTGTGGATAGTGAAACCGTCGCTCAGATGGAAAAAGATGTTTACGAGGAACTGGACAGTGCTTACAGGGATGTACACGGAAGCGACTGCCTTTTTCCGGAAGTGAAATATTTCGAGGCCTGGGATGGGTACAGTGGTAAGTATTCGCATGAAGGGGTCGATACTGCCGTAAGCAAGCAAACGGTGCTTAATCTGGCCCGGAGCCTGAACACATTTCCGGATGGTTTCAAACCGCACGCCAAACTGAAGCGTCTTCTGGACAAACGTTTAAAGGTCGTTCAGAACGGCGAAAAAATCGACTGGGCCAATGCGGAGTCGCTGGCCTTTGCCTCCCTGCTGGTAGAAGGCTTCCCTATCCGGCTGAGCGGTCAGGACGTGGGCCGGGGCACCTTCAGTCAGCGGCACAGCGTTCTTTTTGATACGGATACAGGCAAGCGCTATATTCCCTTAAATCATCTGACCCGGGACCAGGCCGCCTTTGTTGTCTACAACAGCCTGTTGGCTGAAGCCGGAGTGCTGGGGTTTGAATACGGCTATGCCGCCACGCAGCCGGATCGGCTGGTTCTGTGGGAAGCCCAGTTCGGGGACTTTGCCAACAGTGCCCAGACGATCATCGACCTTTTCATAGCTGCAGGAGAAACCAAGTGGGAGCGGCTCTGCGGACTGGTCATGCTGCTTCCCCATGGATGGGAAGGGCTGGGTCCGGAGCACTCAAGCGCCCGCCTGGAGCGCTTTCTACAGCTGTGTGCGGACGATAACCTACAGGTCTGCAACCTGACGACGCCTTCCCAGTATTTTCACCTGCTCAGGCGCCAGATACATGCATCTTTTCGCAAGCCCCTGGTGCTGATGACGCCCAAGAGCCTGTTGCGGCACCCCATGGCGGTTTCGAGTCTGAGTTCGCTGGCATCCGATCGTTTCCACTCTGTTCTGGATGATCCGGATAAACCGGAAAAGGCGACCAGGGTAGTGCTCTGCAGCGGTAAAATATACTATCAGCTGATCAACAGACGACGAGAAAGTGAAGGTGTGGATACGGCGATCATACGTCTGGAGCAGTTCTTTCCTTTTCCGGAGGCATCCCTGGCATCCCTGTTGAAAACGTATAAGCAAACGATGTCATGGGTATGGGCCCAGGAAGAACCGGAAAATATGGGCGGGTGGCAGTTCGTCAAACCCCGTATTGAAGCTATTACTGGCGAGCCATTGCATTACGTGGGCCGGAAGCCGTCTGCGAGTCCGGCCACCGGTTTCCCGGCAATCTACCGGGCGCAGCAGGAAGCGATAACGGATGCTTTGTTTAAAACTGAATAATCAGAGTGTTGCCAATGTAGGCCAGGGCTTCAGCCCTGAAAAAAATCATGTCATCACTGCGAATCAAGTGTTATTGGACAGCCTGTTCAGCCCTGCAGGAACTTGGTAATTGGGCGTTGGATATTCAACTCCGGTTATCCGGGTTGGGATTTAGGAATTAAAATCTAAGGAGCAGCCATGGAAATCAAAATCCCCAGCGTGGGAGAATCGATTCAGGAAGCCGTTCTGGCAGAGTGGTTTAAATCCGACGGAGAGCGGGTTCAAAAAGATGAACCCCTCTTGGTCATCGAAACCGACAAGGTGACGCTGGAAGTGGTTGCCGAAGCGGACGGTGTTTTAAAAATTCTGATACAGGTAGGGGAGACCGTGGCCATCGGGGCGGTGGTTGGAAGTATCGAAGTCGGGGAGGGCGAGGCGGTTTCAAAAGCAAGCGAACCGGAACCCGAGGCTCGGCCGGCTGTCGAAGCTCCCGAAACAGAGCCGGCTGTGGTGGCCAAACCGCCTGCCCCTCCGGAAAAGATTGCGGGGGAGGGCATGCCCCTGGCACCCTCGGTTCGCCGGCTGGTTGCCGAAAAAAATCTGGATGCGCGTAAAATCCCGGGAACCGGCCCCGGCGGAAGAATCAGCAAAGGAGATGTGCTGCTCTACCTGGAGCAGGCCCCGGCCGGAATTCCGGATAAATTGATTCAACCGCCATCCGGGGAGACTCCCGTCAAGAATCTTCCTGCAGAAGAAGTCCGCAAACCCATGTCGCCGATTCGTAAAAGGATCGCCGCACGCTTGCTGGAATCGAAGCAGAGCACGGCCATGCTGACGACGTTTAACGAGATCGATATGCAGCAGGCCATGGTCATGCGCACCCGGTACAAGGAGGCGTTTCAGAAAAAGCACGGTGTTTCT
>JAFDAT010000454.1 GCA_019313725.1 Deltaproteobacteria bacterium | reverse complement strand
TCCCAAACCACCGGGTGTGCTTTGACCGTAAACGTCAGATAATTGCCCCCCCGGTCATTCACACCCCCAAGCCCATTTTCCGGGCTTTCATATGGGTCGATGGTTCGCTGAACAAGCGCCATCATTTCACGGGCCACCGGATCCTTACGGCTGAGCGATACGGACAAATCCTGATTGACCGATTTGCGCCACAAGGCATTGACCCCGGAAAGCAGGTCCTCCTCGAACTGGTCTGAAAATTGTTGCAGATCGGCTTGGGCGTTCGCAGACGGCCTTTTTTTTCCCGTCAGCCATTTGGCCGAGTTTACAACCGCTTTTAAAGGGAGTTCAATAAAACCGCCGGCTTTACGCAGGAATTTTACGTGGGTCGGGTCACCTTTGAACCAGATCTCCGTAAAACGCTGCATAACCGGGGCCATGGGAAAGTGCTGCAGGGCTTCCTGGACGCAGTGGCTCTGGACCGCCTGCAAGGCATCCCGGTAGAGGCGCAGTTGGTCGCGACAAGCTTTGGATTGCAGCATCAGACCCTGTGCGGCGGCCAGGACATCATTATAAACCGTGGCTACCAGGTCCATGCGCAGTGCGGACACGTTCAGTTTGCCGAGTGCGTCGGCAAGTGAACCCGGTTCTCCATTCATCGATGACAGATCCATAAATTTGTCATCCGCGGCCACGCGGTTGTCTTCTTCCGCCCGGTACACGCCCAGAACGTATTCATCGGCCGAAGCACCATACAGGTTGCGGGCAACCGTCTGGGCATGCTCGATGATTTCCCGATCATTATAGCTTGAATATACGCGATATACGAGAAAACACTTGCGTTGACCGATGTGCGTAAGCATCTCGGAAATGAAGTCGGAATTATCGCGGTTGTTGTAGTTGGCATTGGTGAAAATGTAGATGAAGATGTCGGACACTTCCAGGGCTTGGCGGGCCATGTCCCGATTGTTATAGCTGCCCTTGAGGCCTGTGTCAAAATCAGGGGTGTCGATCAGAATCAGGTCGGCGGGGATGCCGGGCTTCAATACGTAGAGCGGGTTTCCAGGTTTGATCAGATCATTTTTTTCAACCAGAAGCTGTGCCTGGAATCCAAGCGGCGCCAGCAGGTTCTGAAACTGCCCTTTCTTTTTAAAGCGCTCAATATTCCCGGCAGCCAGTATTCGCCGGTTGATTCCGGCTGTTCCGCCGGTGGGGGAAACATGATCTCGGATCAAGGTGTTGAAAAGGGTCGATTTTCCGGAGGAACCGCCCCCGCAAATTGCTGCCACCAATGGAAAATCAGCGGCCAGCCGTGGAAGGAGTTTTTTATCCACGATGCGGGACCAGCCTGAAATATCGATAGCATCCCCAAGTTGAAGTTTTTCCACGACCAAGGGGATGTCCCGGCGCAACCTTTTTACTCCGGATCGGATATCCTGCTCTGACAAGCGGTTCATATTCATGTTATTGGTTTCTCAGATTTAATCACGGAAACAGGAAACATTGAATTCACAGAAGTAATAATAATGCCGGAATAGGGTGAAATCAAACATTTCATTACCAAAAGACCGTTGGTTTTTAGTCGATATTATGGCCCCATGGCTTCCGATTAAGCTTAAATCCAAACTGATAATTGTTTCCAATGAATTTACCCTTTGTGGGCTTTGTGTCTTTGTGGTTAGATGACCGGCGAGGCTAAGCTCAGATAGCAGTCATTTTCTGTGTACATCAAGCGTTTGGCTGTCATCATGCGTAAAAACGGCATCAGTTTATCCTCGGTTAAGCCGGGAAATGAGGACAGAATACGGTTGATGGAACAATGGGTCTGACAAAAAAGATAAATTTCCCGCGAAAGCCCGGTCAGCCGGTGGGTTGCAGTGTCGGCATCGTGTCTGCGCTGGTTAATTATCAGGAATGTGCCGCCATCTTGAAAATTGAGGATGGGCCGGCTGAAGGCTGCCGAGTGCATTTGCGTGTAGATTCTGTTCCACTGGTTTATTCTTTTTTCAACCGGGCGCCACGCTTTGCGCTGCCGGGTTAAATCGCCCCTGTAGGTCTGGATGATGAATTCGAGATGCTTGACGACGGTCTCCGGAAACAGGACACGATACCCCGGATGGTTGTAAACGGATTTTATATTAAATTTCCGGTGGTTTCTCCATACCGGGCTTTCAAGACCCAGCCAGAATCGTACCGGTTTGAGCGGCTGAAAGGGCATGGCGAATTCAAGTGTCTGCAGGGTTTCGGCGACATCTTTATCATCGCTGCCCGGAAACCGCAAAATCAGGTTGGAAACATTTTTCAAACCCAGTGTTTCGCACTGTTTCATGATCTCCAGGTTCTGAATGACGCGCGTGCCCTTGTTCATCTTTTTCAAAAGGCGGGCGCTCAGAGACTCGATCCCCACCTGGATCTCCTGCATGCCGGCAGCTTTCATGCGGCCTATCGCCGCAGTAGAGGTGTCGGCGCGAATTTCTCCGAACAACTTGATATTTTTATTTAATTTATCTATTTCCCGGAACAGGCTCCCCCCCTTGTCAACCGGCATCACATTGTCCATAAAGGCCACAGATAGGGTCTGGTGCGCATCGGTCAACATTTCGATCTCTTGAGCGACTTGAAAAGAAGCTTTCCGGCGGTAGCCTTCCCACTGCAGGTTCAGATTACAGAAAGCACACCCTTTTTCAGAACTTGCGTCTTTAGAACGTTGCCACCAGCACCCGCGGGACCCTTCCACGGGTATGGTTGGGAAAAAGCGTTTTTCCGGGATGAATTTTTCCAACCTTTCGAAATAATCATCGAAATCGGGACAGGGCAAATCTTGCAGAACAGGGATTTGCCGGAAACCCCCGTCCCCAT
>JAFDAT010000453.1 GCA_019313725.1 Deltaproteobacteria bacterium | reverse complement strand
AATACAAAAAAGCCGTGCTCAGCCTCGAAGTCACACCGCACGTCATCGGCAACAACGCCCTGAAACTGGAAATCAAGACCAAAAAGGACCAGCTCGATTTTACCAACAGCGTCGGCGGTCAGCCCATCATCAAGACCAAGCAGGCCATCACCAAGGTGATGGTGTTCAACGGCCAGACCACCGTCATCGGCGGTTTGAGCAAAGAAGAGTCTAGAGAAGGCGATGCCGGCATCCCCTGGCTCAAAGACATTCCCATTTTCGGCTACCTTTTCAAAGGCGAAAGCACCGAAAACGTGATGGAAGAGTTGCTGATTTTTATCACCCCTCATATTTTAGAAACACGTTCGCAGGTTGAACTGGAAGATGCCGCTCTGGAAGACGCTACATTAGAATAGCTTTCAATGATACAACAAAGTTCTAAGCTTTAAATTGGCAGACACTAAACAAATGCGAAACCCTAAAATGGTCAAAATTTCAAAACAAAAGGCACTGCAAATAAGTAAACAGTCTCTCGCCTGTCGCCGTTTAAATGTTTGATATTGTGTTATTTGAAATTGTTTAGTGCTTGGGGTTTTCGACATTAGGATTTCCGGTTCAACCGGATTGGGATTTTATGGACTACTTCAGTATTCTCAATTTAAACAAGGAGCCATTTTCCAACTCCCCGGATCCGGAATATTTTTTTCATTCCCAGCAGCATGTCGCCTGCCTTCAGAAGCTCGAACTCTCCCTGCGGCTGCGCCGTGGTTTGAACGTGGTTATTGGCGACGTCGGCACCGGCAAAACAACGCTCTGCCGTCAACTTATCCGCAGGTTTAAAGATGACGCCACCATCGAAACCCATCTTATTCTGGACCCCTATTTCACCACGCCCCACGCGTTTCTTCTGGTGGTTACCGAAATGCTGGCCGCAGAAAAACCCGATAAAAACGAGGATGATTATCAACTCAAGGAACGTATCAAACACCTGCTTTTTCAAAAAGGCGTGGACGAAAAAAAGACCACCGTGCTGATCATCGACGAGGGCCAGAAGATTCCTGAATTCTGCCTCGAACTCCTGCGGGAATTTCTGAACTACGAGACCAATGATTATAAATTACTGCAGATCGCCATATTCGCCCAGCAGGAATTTGATAACGTATTAAAGCAATATGCCAATTTCACGGATCGGATCAACCTGTATCACCGGTTGGAACCCATGAGCTTTAGCGACACGCGGAACATGATCCAGTTCCGCCTTAACCAGTCGAGCGCCGTGTCCCAAAAACTTGCCCTGTTCACCTATCCGGCCATGTGGGCCATCTTCAGGGCCACACGCGGCTACCCGCGAAAAATTGTCAATCTCTGCCATCGCAGCATGCTGACCATGATTATCCAGAATAGGACCAAGGCCAACTGGTTTCTGGTACAGTCCTGCATGAAACGGGCCTTTGAGGCCACCCCCAAACGATCCTGGCTGGTTGCGACCCTGCTGGTGGCCTTTATCGTTGCCGGTATTGTCCTGGTCCCCAGGTTCCTGCCCGAAAGGCCTGCTGCTGTCGTACCCGCCCCCCCCGAATCCTACGGCATCAGCACTTCGGCGAAAAACGATCCTGTTGCTCAGGATATTGCGGGGCGGAAAACAGACAACCCAACCCATGCGGGCCAGGCACAGGCCGCCAAAACAGAAATAGCTGCCGTCATAACCCAGCCTGCGCCACAGCCTGGCGTGCCCGCTAAGATTGCAGAGCCGACCCGCGTTGTGCCGCAGCCTGCCGACAGTAGTGCCGAAAAAACCTTTTTACGACAACGCCCCAAAGCCCTGGGTCAGCTCAGGGTCCAGCGCAAAGAAACCCTTGGGGGGCTGATTCAGAAAGTTTACGGTATTTTCAATCTGCCGTACCTCTATGCCGTTATCGAAATGAATCCGCACATTGCCGACCCCGACACGATCGCTATCGGCGAGGTCATTGTTTTTCCGGCCATTCCCCTTAAAATCAGACCGCAGCACCAGAAACGCTGGTGGATCGAATTGAAACGTCCGGAAGACATAAGGGCTGCGTTCAGTCTCTTGAGAAAGGACTATCGTCTGGCGGCATCCTCCCGATTGATTCCCTTCTGGGACGAATCTTCGGGCTTGCAATTTT
This sequence comes from Deltaproteobacteria bacterium, assembly GCA_019313725.1. Classification (GTDB taxonomy): domain Bacteria; phylum Desulfobacterota; class Desulfobacteria; order Desulfobacterales; family B30-G6; genus JAJDNW01. The sequence goes on along the minus strand of JAFDAT010000453.1, from coordinate 717 downwards.
CCATTATTTCAAACCAGTACTACTATGATGCGGCTACGGCCGAAAACACGATCAACAGTCTGTCGCCTGAAGAAAAAACCGAAAGCAGGCTTTTGTCGGCCTGGGGCGATGCAACGGTTTTTTACGCCAACCCCTACCTGGGGCCATGAACCAGAGAGATAAAAAGTGAAAGAAAAAAAACGATTAGGCGAAATGCTCGTTGAAGCGGGGTTGCTTAACGGCGAACAGCTCAAGCAAGCCATTGTGGATCACAAACGACCCAGCATGAAACTGGGGCAGTACCTGGTTCGTGAAGGATTTGTCAGCGGTTCCCAGGTTGCCGATATTATTTCAAAGCAGCTTAAGATTAAAAAATATGTCCCCGACAACTATCCCATCGATATCGATCTATCCAAAGCATTGCCCTTAGAGCTTGCCCAGAAATATCAGGCCGCCCCCCTGAGAAAGTCCAATTTTCTGCTCACCCTCGCCATGACCGATCCCATGGACATCAATGCCCTGGATGCCATAGAGGTTTACACCAACATGGAAGTGGAAACGGTTATCTGTACCTATCCGGAGCTGAATAATCTTATCGGCAGTCTTTACGGGACCTATTCGGGTATCGACGGCGTCCTTGAAGGCCTGCAGGAAATGCAGATCGAGCGTGATGACGAAAGCGAGGAACTCCGGCCCGCAATGGGGGATGTGGAAGTGAGTTCCCTCCAGGACATGGCC
>JAFDAT010000094.1 GCA_019313725.1 Deltaproteobacteria bacterium | reverse complement strand
ATCAATCAGGGTCAAGCCGAGTTTATCGAAGAGATTAGCAAGGAGTGACTTATTCCAGAGATAAAAGATACGTCCATCCGGCAAAGTATTGATGCCATTTCCCGCTTTTAAGGTTATCAGAATATATCCATCCTCACGGAGTGAATGGGCAATGGAAGCTAAAATTTCCACCATTTCAGTATTTTGCCTTGCAAGCCGTGCCAACCCAGCGGATCTTTCAAACCCGGTAGCCACAAATCCCCTGTTTTTAAACCAAAGCAAATCCCTTCCCGACCCACACCCCACATCCAGAATTCGATCACCTGGTTGCAGATATTTTGTCAGAGGTTCCAAAAATGAAGCCGGGTCAACATTAAAGGTTTGTGTATGGTACTCTAAAAAATGCCTTTGATAATAATCTTCTTCTTTATCAACCTCTATTGTTTTTAAATTCATGATATCACACTTGATTATACAATTCTGAAATACTTAACCTATGGCCTCCAGCTAATAAATTTTCTTCTTTTAACAATGCATTTGGATAAACATGGTGATAGTGAAGCTGTTCTATATTTATCGAGTCCAGCTTTTGCCCTGTAGAAAAATCTGAAACCCCGAAACGACAGATGACGGCAAGGATGGTTTTCTGGGGTCGGACCGAAGCAACACATTAATTATTTACGAAAAAGACTCCTTTCCCGGATGTTTTTTGGTCTTAAAGTGCCGTTTTGCCCCTTGAAAATGATGCTCTAAGGTGCTCTTTCTCATTCATCCCGGTCTTTTTTTGCCTGCTGGTAATAGGTCAGCTCCCAATCATAAGAAATCATGTCCTGCCGGATGATGTAGGTGGCATCATCGTCTCCGATGACCTTGAAATAACGGTGATCCGTCGATATCCAGCGGTCTTGAACCTCTTTGACCTCTACCACCAGAGAATCGAACTGGATACTTCGAGGCGTTTCATCAACCCGGTGGCCGGAATAGCATCGAACAGTGATTTTCATATTTAAATATTTTGTATTCTCATCAGTGAAATGTTTTTCTTACTGCCATTTGCCCAGGATTTCAGCAACAGCATCACGGACCATTATGCGCGCTTCGCTCCGATCGCACATGGCCGCCAACAGGTCATCGTAATTGGTCTCCACATGGCGGACATGGGCTATTACAGATAGGCTGACCGCCTCTGCATCCATTGACTTGGCAGCTGAACTGCGCCCTATCCGGCCACTGTATTTCCGGCAGGCATGCTCGGCTATCACGAATTCCCTTTGCGGCGGGCAGTTTGGGTAGAGCTCGCGGATACGGGTTGAAAATCGTTTGATATAGTTTTCGTCGAGTTCAGCCCTGCGTATGGCTGCATTTCTGCGGCGCACTTTCCGCTGTTTCGCATCGCCCTTACATTCTTTTTAAGCCTGTTCGAGCGCTTCACTTTCCACCAGGAGACCTTGTCGCTCATATCTCTTTCGGGCCTGGCTCCACCGCAGCACTACGGCAGAAAGTCTGGAATGTTTGCGTGAACGACGGGTGAGTGCCGCGTCTCCTGCTGGTAAAAAAACCAGATGGTCGAGGTCGGCGCAGGTGAGACAAGCCGCACCTTTTTCGCCCTGAAGGGTAATCCATGCCTTGCGGCCGAGATTTTCTCCACATTCATCACATGTAGACTTACGGTTGGTGATAAACACTTTGAGCTGATCGCCCTTTGAATTCATACGCATCACCTTGACATTGTTCCCGGGGTCGGACCTAAGCAATTCCTTAAAAAAACAAGATAAAGTTAAGTTTTTTGGCTGTATTTTCGCCTTAGAACGCTGTTTTGCCCCTTGAAAACGATGCTCTAAGGCACCATTATTATATTCTTAGCCGCAGACACACGCAGACACACGCGGACAATTTTTATTCATCTACGCCCCCGCCCTTTTTTTCTGTTATCTGAGCGTTATGCATCAATTACGGCTTTACCTTTCGGAGATACTTTATGAGGGGGACTTTAGCGGCGGTGGTTCTGCCAATGGCACAATAAAACGAATCCGCATCCCTATTTCCACGATTTGCAGACAAATTCAACAACCAAGTTCTTTCAATTCTGATTTTATAGTGTTCCAGGGACGTATGCATATGGCTATATAAACCAAATAAACCGCCAAGATGCCAAGATCGCCAAGAAATATAATTATTTGCGAACCTAGGGCTCGCTCAAAAATAACTTCACATTTTCAGCGCCCATCCATTCCGCTCAGCGGTGTTACGAAAATTCGACATATGCCAGATATTTCTGCATTTTCGTGCCTTGCTGAGCGGGCGCCTGAACTCTGAAAATTTGCGAACTTATTTCTGTACAAACCCTTAGCGCCTGCGAAGCCCCGCAAAGAGCGCGGGACAGGCTATGCGATGAAATCTCTTATTTTTTCCATTCAAAACGTTTGCGCAGATCATTGTGCCATGACGGTTCCAGCAGGCCATCATTCTGGAGACGTCCCACGACAATGCCGGGGTCAATACCGAGGCGGTCGGCAAAACATTGGATGTCATCGTCATAATAACGGCCGTCGTCGACAAACGCTTTCATCGCCTTCGCCGGAATGAGGGTGTTGGCAGCATATCTATTTGCCCGCGCCTCTCTCTTCGTAAACCGTGTGTCACCATCTTTACCCTCGAGGACCACCGTGCTGCAGCCGTCCCACAAAACATGTCCCAGTTCATGATACAAACTGAACCAGAAGATATCTGCCCATTTGTAGCGAATGGTCATCATGATAACGGCCTTTTCATGCCCCATCCAGAAGGTGGCGCCATGGATGCCGGTAGACGGCATGTGCGGACAAATAACCAGGGCGATGCCACTGGCTGCAAGTAGTTTGTACAGCGCATCTTGAAACCGCTCAGGAGGCTGGCGCGTCATAGCGCGAATTGTTCCAACGGTTTTTTCCAGTGTTGCTCTACGAAAGGGCGCACAGTGCATTCGGGCAGCTGCCCGTTCACCCATGCGCAGCCATGATGCAATGGCCTCTGGTTTATTGCCTTTTGTGGCCTTCCAGCTGGAACGAAATGCCGGCTGGTAGCGCCTCAGACTAGGGACCGTTTCCAGGGATGTGACACCAAAAAAAATTTGAAGTGCAAGAACCTTATCCGCTGGCCGCGTATGCTTTTCTACTATCCCCATTCTGACCAGTTCTGCATAGCGGTATCTGGTAACAAATCTTGCTTCAGCCTTTAAGCGTTCATGTTCTTTCGTGTCCTGAATGCGGGCCAAGGCCAGTCTGTATTCGGCCTCGAGCCCGGTCCAGATATGGGCTGGAACACCAACGACCTTCTCCAATCGCAGTGCCGTATCCGGCGTGATTGCCTTGTGGCCTTTGAATATAGCGCTCAGTTTGGGTGCAGGTCGATCCATGCGCCTGGCCAACTCATCCTTGGTCATGCCCAGCGCACTAATCACCTCTTCAAGGTATTCTCCTGGCGGAATCGCCAGATCTGAATGCATATGTTGCTCAATCACCATAATGTTTACTCACCTCCTCAATATTTACGATTTCAAGTGCTTCGCCATGAAGGGTGAAGATCAATCGGTAATAACCGGTCAAGTTAACGGCAAACTGACTCTGCCGATCCCCTTTGAGGGGGTGGCAACGGAGCCCTGGAAGTCCGGCAAGCTCGTCAATATTTCGTACATGTTTCATGATATTGATGCGTTGAATGTACTTTTGCGCGACTTGCACTCCATAGGCTTTAGTGGCCATGGCGCTTTTGCGATATTCCCGCTCCAGCTTCCGTGTTCGAAAGGTAATCTTCATACATGTGCCACTTTTTCTTTACCCTTTAGGTAAACTATCATGTGGAATGCGTAAAAGTCAAGAAAAATTTACCCTATGGGTAAAGACTATTCGTATTGCAAACGCCAGATTTTCTGGGGTCGGACCTAAGTAACTATATAAAAAAACAAAAGAAAGTTAATTTTTAAGCTATATTTTAGCCTTAGACGCCGTTTTGCTCCTTGAAAACGATGCTCTAAGACACCATTATTATATTATTAGCCGCGGACACACGCAGACTCACGCGGACAATTTTTATTCAAACAGCGATTAAACCCTTAAAGTCACTTTCCGGGGTCAGACCTAAGCAACACATTAATTATTTTCGAAAAAGACTCCTTTTCCGGCTGTTTTTTTGCTCTTAGGGTGCTGTTTTCCTCCCTGAACCTCTCTCGCCAGGGGAAGAGGAAAGTGCAATCAATTCCACAATAACCTTTCCGACTGTCCCAACAGGTAGCACAGAATATAGGCCGGAATTTTCAAAAACTCTGTTTCAATGCCCTTCAGCCGGGTTACGGCAAAGTCCGCATCCCTTTTGGTAACAAGATAACCCTGTTTTGGATTTTCTGACGCACAATAGATGCCCTGTTTTCTATCAACAGTGGTTCTAAACTGGGGTCGGACCTAAGCGCTTCCGGAGTCGGACCTAAGCGCTTCCGGAGTCGGACCTAAGCAACACAATCCTTGAGGATTTCCTTCACCCGTCCGACAATGCCGTTTGTCAGGCGCACCTTAATGCCGTGAGGGTGGGTAGCGGACTTTGTCAGAAGGTTCTTGACGATCCCTTCCGTCCGTTTGCCGGTGCGCTGATCCTGTTTTTGAACCACCCTGACTCGGGCGCCTACCTGAATTTCCGACCTGTTTATATTACGCATTCAACACCTGAAGAACTACGTTGGGTAACACTTCAATTAAGTATAACGGCAAGGACAACAATTGGTAGTTAACTGTTTGAACTTGTGCTTTTTGCCTGGCCCGATAGCTTAAATCCTGAACGCCTGGCGGATTTAAGTCAAAGCGACAGGTCAATGTGGTTTTCTTATCTATGGCAAACTGCTGCAAGGATTTTAGACTGCCGCTTTTTCCCGCTTTGACTTCGATGGGCACAATTGTTTTACCTGTAGACGTGACAAAATCAACCTCGGCATTGCCGGCTTTACCCTCTCTTAACCAGTAGAAAAGGTCGGGAGGTTCGAGACCTTCGAATCGATAGGCCAGATGTTGCGCAATAAACTGTTCAGCAAGAACACCTTCGTTTAGCAGCGTGCGTTCATCCAACGCTGATATGTGTGCCCACTCCAATCCATTGAGATAATTTAACAAGCCGATATCCAGAAAAAAAAGTTTGTAAATTTTCTGGTTGATTTCGGATTTTATAGGTATGCCCGAACTGTTGCTGTGGTATGTGGGAAGAAGCAATCGCGCCTTGGTCAATAGTTCAATGGCCTGTTTGAGATCCTTGGCCCTGTCTTCCCTTGAAATTTGAGCATATTTAACTTTTCTCCCAACAATCCTCGAAATGGCATTGAATACGGTATGGATACGACTCAGGGTGGGTTCATGGCTGTATTTTACAAAATCGTCTTGATAGGTTTGAATGATGGAGCGATGAATGTCCCGAGTGTCTAACATGCTCCCACTTTCGCTGAAGACGAGGATGCTTTCAGGCATGCCTCCGATATATAGATATTGGCGCTGCCTTTGCAGCAGTTTTTCATGTGCTATTTGGGGCAGCGGCCGGCTTAACTGAAAGCCTTCTACATAAGACAGCAGTATGTCGTCTCCCATCGCCAATAAAAATTCCTTAAAGGTCATGGGACCCAGGTGAAGGTATTCCACCCGGCCCACCGGCATGGAAAAGTCGTGCTTTGCAAGAACAAATTCCAACAGGGAGCCGGCTGCCACAACCGGCAATTGTGGCATTTCTTCATGGAAATAGCGCAGTGCGGCCATGGCATAGGGTGTGCTTTGAATCTCGTCAAGGAACAACAGGGTATTTTCCTGGCGCAGGCTCGTTTGAGCCAGCAATTCCAGTTCCGGAAGGATTATGTCGAGGTCATTGGTCCCGAAGATACCGTTGAGATTCCCGTGTTTTTCAAGGTTGATCTCGACCAGTTTCAAACGCTGCGATTGGGCAAAATTTTGTACCAGGGTGGATTTGCCTACTTGTCTGGCGCCGCGAATAACGAGGGGCTTTCTTCGCGGTTTTTGCAACCAACGCGCTAATTGATTTTCCATGGACCGTTGCATGACGTCACCTCTTTTATTAGCATGTTGGACGATATGCGTTAAAATACACCCCTATTTTATGATAAGTCAAGATAAAATAGGGGTGTTAGTGGGCTGTTGACGTTTAGGGAAAAATAAGTGAAGTAGGTCGTTAAGTGGCGTCGAACCAAAATAACATATTGAAAAATAACCGTAAAGTTACCGTTGTTTTTGCCAGTCATCAAATTCACTCGGGCGGAGCCGGTATCGGGCGAAGTTTCCTTAAAATTTTCATTCCAAGGTTAAGTGCTTTCGTGATAGAGACGGGGCATGCTTGCTGTAAACTTGGCCCTCATGGCCTGTTTGTGCTGGGGAACATCACAATTTCTGGCCGGTATGAAAATCCGCGTCATTCCGGCCATGACGCTCATGGTGTTGACGAGCATGACGCAATTGGCGGTATTTCTGATCTGTGCCGGGGTGCGGGGTGTGCCCATCCCCAGGGACCCGAATCTCCTTTTCGCCGTATTGGGCGGGGCGGCAGGGGTTGGCGGATTATATTGTCTGTACCGCGGTCTCGCCGTCGGGGCCGTATCCATCGTCGTTCCCGTGAGTGCCCTCTGTGTTCTACTGCCTGTGACGGCCGGCCTTATCCGGGGCGAGGTTCCCCACCTTTTCCAGGGGCTGGGCATCGTCATCGCGATCTGCGGCGGCGTGCTGATATCACTGGAAAAGAATCCTTTCAAACAAAGGCGGCACCTGGCCAGGGGAATCGTTCCCGCAATCGGTGCGGCCCTGGGCTTTGGCACCTTTTTCGTGGTGATGGACCCGGCGGGTGCCGTTGACCCCCTGTGGGCAGCGACAATTTCACGGGTGTCATTCTTACTGATTATCCTGCCCGCTGTTTTTTACAAGCGCCCGGTCCTGAAGGTCGGTGCCACCCATCTGCCGGTGATATTCGTCATCGGTATACTGGATGCCGCCGCCGCTTTTGCCTACACGACCGCAACGACAAAAGGCATGCTGAGCCTGGTTTCGGTGATCAGTTCCCTCTACCCCGTGGTCTCGGTGGTTCTGGCAGCCCTGATTTTCAAAGAACGGTTGCGCGGACTTCAGAATGCCGGTGTTGGGTTGATCGTCCTGGGTGTTGCCATGATTTCCGCGGGTTGACCTGGCCGCAGACAGGTCAGGTCTTACGTTTTTGCCAGTCATCGAATTCACTCGGGCGGAGCCGGTATCGGGCGAAGTTTCCTTCGTGCAGGGCGGCGATTTCTTCATTGGCTATTTTGAGAAAGTGGCTGCGGTCAGCGGCCTTCACCAAATCATTGGCTAATAGTGAAAGGACTTCATCTGTATTGATATCACTTCCACGGCCTATTTGCCGGACTGCCTCCCCAACACAATTGATCAATGCTTTTCGGTAATGCAGCCTGAAGGTGTCGGGTTCCCCAAAGGTGTGTCGCACAACTTTATAGCGATCACACGACCGTTCATATGTCCATACAAATACATCCCGCATAAGTTCAATGCGGTTTAATTCGTAAACACCCAGAAGTCCGTTTATGTACAGGTCCTCCGGTACATCCATGAAAGACAGCGGACACAGGTTGTGGTGAAGGAGCGGAATGTTCGCTGCCAGCCGAGATACCCGCTTGTTGACATCCTGAAAAGGCTGGAGGTAGGGCAGGTGTACCAATAAAAAGAATGCCTGTTCAAAGGGATCGGATATGGCGGTGACCGTATTCAGAATCCGGTTAAAGATTTCATGAATCAGTTGTGGTACCGCAAGTGGTTCGTAGACAGATCTTGCAATGCCGACAGGTCTATCGCGCAAACGACCGCAGGCTGAAGCATCGCCCAACAGGTTATCTGAAAGCAAGGCATGCAGATTGAGAATGGTTCGGCGATCGAATTTGCTTTCTGCATCTGTCTCTACAAGGAACTCGATAGCAGCTTTGTGATTGAGCACCATTTGAGTTTCAAAGGGAGCTTTTCCGGGGGCAGCTTCCCCGAATGCGATAAGCTTTTCAGTTTCAAGCAGAGAGTATGTATTCCCTTCCAGGCGGCTGGAGGCCCAAGACAGATCGATCAAAAGCCTGTCAAGAATTTGCCGAACGTAAGTTCCTGCAGCGGCATCGACGCGAAAACGCCTGCCCCTATCCAGCAGGTGTTTACGTAATGTCTCCGGTAGGAACCAGGTTACATTCGGATAGTAACTGTCGATGAATTCCCGGCGGTAACCAACCGGTTTGCGGAAAGATAATGGACGCGTAACCTGGTTTAGCACTGCCTGTGCATCAACGGAAAGATGGATACCACCCTGGGTTTTTGTCAATTTTTCGGCAAGGGTAATCGGCAGATAACGCGTATTCCGCCCTGCACCCGTAATCAGAATTCTGCCTGCTTTTTCAAGCCGAGCCAGCCGTCGCTGCAATGTCCGGCGGTTGAAGGATTGGCCCTTATTCTCGAAGGCCTTTTCGATCTCCCCAATCTGCCATCCGTCAGGTCGGGCGGTAAGCAGGGTTACAATGGTGTCAAGTTCGTTATCTGAGATGTATTTTGGCATATTTATTGTCGCGAAAAGCCTTATTTGCGACAAAATAACTCTTTTTATGTCGCGAGTCAAGATTTTATGACATATTAACTGTCGTGATAACCGAGGTGCGTATTTTTTCGGGGTCGGTACCGCCCAATTTAATGGATTTCTAATGGATTTCAGGCAGGGGTGCCGGAGCAGGATTCGCGCAGGCGCATCATTTATCCTGAAGAGTGCGTTTCAAAATTAGAGAATGGTTAGAATATGGGGATAGGCGTTGCAAAACGATCAAGCGGGTAAATAAAAAAAGACTTCTCGCAATGCCGTATACCCGAACACCCGAGAAGCCCATCAAATGCCACATCCAGCAACGCTTTATTTAAATTTAACCTTTGGCGGCTTCAATCTCAGCCATTACCTGGTTTTTTATTATAGTGTTGAAGCTGAGTGACATTCGAGAATATGGTATCATACCGGCGATTACATGTCAACCAAATTCACCTTCAACCACTGCGTGGTATACAGCAAATTCTGCAGATTACTTGACCCCGGACATCGACCTGATTTCGCCGATATCCATTGTTCTTCGTCAAACGATGGCGGGGTCATGGTACAGGCCCCCAGCATCAGGGCCGGGATGATCACCGCGGGTACCAGATACCCGATCTTTGCATAAACAACCTGGCGAAGTGCAGGCAACAATTTGCTGTTTTTGAAAAATTGTACTGTAGACATGACCATCTGTCTCAGCTAGTTTTTGTTCCCGTCAAGATGAAGGCCTCACCACCCGGCCCGGCTTGATCCCATGCACGTACCGGCCGTTTTCTACAACCCATTGCCCGTTGCTCATCACTTTTTCGATGCCCGTTGGTCGTCTGGCAGTGTCTTTGACAGTTGTATTGTCGGCAATCGTGTCGGGATTGAACAGGACCAGATCGGCATATTGACCCGGTTTGATCCTGCCCCTTTCCCTTATACCAAACCAGTCTGCTGTTTTTCCACTCATTTTGCCGACAGCCTCGGTAAGGCTCAGCGTTTTCTTGTCCCTGGCAAACCTGCCCAGAATTCTGGGAAATGCGCCATAGGAGCAGGGATTGGGAAATCCTTTGGAAAGAAGCAGGGTATCGGTTTCAAACAGGCAGAGCGGATGCTGCATCATCTTTTCCATCAACCATTCGTTTTCATCATTTCCACTGTATCCCCAGGTCAGCTGCAGGGCTTTTCCTTCACTTTCCCTGATGATTTTCAGCATGGCATCGATGGGTTGCATATGTTCCATGGCGGCGATTTCACCCAGGTTTAAACCGTTGTACTTTTCACCGGCTTTATACCGGGCTTCCATGATCTGTATCTCGTTCAGATCAAAACCCAGGAGGAACCTGGCCAGGTTAAGTTCAAGCTTCAATCGTTTGACCGCTCTGGGATTTTCCAGGTTCTGATCGAGATTCTCAGCGAACCAGGCCGGTAGAAATACGGTCAGGTAACTGTTACCGCAAAAGTGCGGGTAAATATCCATCATGACCCGCAGGCCTTTATCCTGCGCCTTTTCAATCATTCGCAACGCCTTGTGTACGGTCGGCCAGCTTTTCCGGCCGACAAAAATGAGATGGGAGATCTGGAGTTTGACCCCGGTATTGATACCAATGGTCAGGACCTCCTCCAGTGCTCTCAGG
>JAFDAT010000452.1 GCA_019313725.1 Deltaproteobacteria bacterium | reverse complement strand
ACCTGTCTGCAATCGGACGCCCCCACGGCTTCAAGGTCTGCTGTTTTCCTGTCAAGATCAAGGCGGCCAGCGCGGCCTGGACCCGTCCGGTGGCGATCATGGATGAATAATAAATTTTGACTTTTTACGAATCCATCAAATAAGGAGGCAAAATAATGAAAATAGCTAAAATAAGCGTGATGATTCTGGTAATGCTGGCAGTGACATTGACCATGCCCATGGCACCGGCCCATGCAAAAACCTATAAACTGACGGCGGCTGCAGGTCATCCGCCGATTTTTCTGTGGGTCACGCTGACCCGCGATTTTTTTATTCCCGAGGTGGATAGGCGCCTGGCGGAAGCCGGCGATAAAGACAAGATTACCTGGAACCAGGCTTACGGCGGGACCGTAGCAAAGTTAGGCGGGGTTCTCGAGGCGGTTGAAGAAGGTATTGTCGATGTCGGGTTCGTGGGGACTATTTTCGAAGCCCCCAAGATGCCGCTGCACAATGTGAGCTATATGACGCCGTTTGGCTCCGGCGATATATTCAAAGTCGTCGACACCATGTCCGACCTTCAGGAAAAGATTCCGGCTGTGGCAAACGAGTGGACCAAATACAACCAGGTGTATCTGGGCGGTGTGGGCCTCGACACCTACGGCATATTGACCAACTTTCCGGTAAATACCGTGGATGACATCGACGGGCATAAAATCGCCGCCCCGGGTCCCTCGGCAAACTGGATCAAAGGCACTGGCGCCGTGGCCGTGGCGGCCAATCTGAACACCTACTATAACGGGATCAAAACAGGTGTGTTCGAAGGCACCCTGACGTTTATGACGGCTGGGGCAGCCATCAAAGTTTACGAGGTGGCACCCCACATCTGTATGGTCAACTTTGGCGCACAGTTTGCGGGCGGACTGAGTGTCAACAAAGATGTCTTTGATGATTTTCCTGATTACATGCAGAAAATATTTCTGGAAGTCGGCGCTCAATATGCGGACAAACTGGCCCAGGCCCAGGCGGATAAAGCCGCCGGCGCCATGAAAGCCATGGAAGAAGCAGGCGCCAAGGTGCTCTACCTGTCAGATGCCGAACGCAAGCGCTGGGCTGAAAAACTGCCCAATGTGCCCATGAACTGGGCTGAGTCCATGGAACAAAAAGGGCTGCCCGGCAAAAAAGTTCTTCAGGGCTATCTGGACGGCCTGCGCCAGAGAGGCACTGTTCTGGTCAGGGACTGGGACAAGTAAACCCAACGATAGGGTTTCCATGCCGATCACCCACAACGAAGCATAAAACAAAAATATGAATACCAATCGGCAAAAACTTGCATCGAACGGACATCCAGAGAGTGGTTCAACGCTTATGCGCTGGTGGCTTGCGCTGATTTCGGTGATGAATTCCATCGGAACGGCCTGGGTGTTTGTATTGCTGGTCATTATCAATCTGGACATCGGCGGGAGGGCTATTTTCAACCACCCGATCCGGGGGGTGCCGGAAATCGTCTCACTCTCCATTGTCGCTTGTGTTTTCCTGCAGATCGCTCACACGCTGAAAGTGGGCCGGCTGACGCGCTCGGAAATCCTTCTGAACTGGCTGAACAAACGGCATCCAAGACTGGGGCATGTGCTGAACGGTATTTATCATGTCATCGGAGCCGGTTTGATGATCATCATTCTGAATGCCAGCCTGCCCCTTTTTAAAAAGGCCTGGCAGCTGGATGTTTATGTCGGGGCGGAAGGTGATTTCATGGCACCGGTGTGGCCGGTAAAGCTGATCATTCTGATCGGCTGTATGGCCGCAGCGATCCAGTTTCTACTGGCGGCACTGTATGCATTTCGAGCTGCGGGAAGGAAAACCGGGAAATGAGTGATCTTCAGATCGGCCTGATGTCGATATTCGGCATCCTGTTTTTAATTTATGCCGGTATGCATGTTGCCATTGCCCTTACACTGCTGTCTTTCTTGGGCGTATGGTTCATCCGGGGGAAATGGATTGTGGCCAGCAAACTGCTGGCCCTGGCGGCTGCAGACAGCATTTCCAGCTACATTTTTGGAGTGGTACCGTTGTTCGTCCTCATGGGGATGTTTATTTCGGTTTCAGGTATCGGTAAAGACACCTTTGATGTGGCCAACAGAATATTCGGGAGGCTCAAAGGCGGGCTGGGCATTGCCACGGTAGCGGCCAATGCCGTGTTTGCCGCAGTGACCGGAATTTCCATCGCATCCGCGGCGGTATTCACCAAGGTGGCGGTTCCTGAAATGATCCGCCTGGGCTACAAACCCCGGTTTGCCGTCGGGGTGGTTACCGGCTCATCGGTTCTCGGGATGCTGATTCCGCCGAGCCTTCTTCTGATCCTGTTCGGAATCCTGACGGAAACCTCCATCGGCGATCTGTTCAAAGCCGGCATCATGCCGGGCATCGTTCTTTCGCTTGGTTTTTCGATGGCCATTCTGATCATGGCATACCGGTTTCCCAGCTATGTTGGCGGGCAATCCGAGGACCGGGGCGGTGTAAAGGATGACGGTATGCCCCTGATGGCAGCCGTGGGCAAGCTGGCGCCTATTGTTCTGCTGGTTGCCCTGGTCCTGGGCGGCATCTATGCCGGTTGGTTTACACCCACCGAGTCCGGTGCTGTCGGTGCTCTGGGTGCTCTGCTGCTGGCGTTGGGGAAGCGGCGCTTGACCTGGGCCAAGCTGTGGCAGGTCCTCATCGAAACCGGGCACGTAACGGTTTCGATCCTGTTTCTGATTATTGCCGCCAACATCTACGGGCGCATGCTGGCGCTTTCCGGTATTACAGGCTTCGTCGGCAACTGGATAGGCGAATCGGGTATGGGGTTGTACGCGGTTATCAGCATATATCTGGT
>JAFDAT010000002.1 GCA_019313725.1 Deltaproteobacteria bacterium | reverse complement strand
CGTCGGTCCCCATTGTCAGATAACTGGGGCGTACAATGACGCGCCGATAGAGGGCGTAGGCGAACCCCACCAGGACAAATACCGCCAGGATGTCGGCCACAAACAGGTATCCACCGTACAGGGCAGGGGCGATATGGGCAACATCGAAAGCCGGGCAGACGCCTTTGAGCATCAGTTCCAGGGAGTGGGGCTGGACTGCCAGAAAACCAAAAAAAATAAAGGTATGGGCCAACCCGGGAAATGTTTTGCGGCGCACGTTGGCCTGGCCCAGGACATCTTTGAATAAAACCAGCACCCGTTTTTTGAGGCGGTCCAGTTTGAACTCCGTGTGTCCATCCACTGACTGCATCAGCCGGTACAGGTGCCTTACCTTCAGGAAAAACAAGGAAAAACCGCCCACAATGGCCATGAACATGATAAATGATTTTATGATCGTATATTGCTCCACCTTCTGCTCCTGTATTATATTTTTGTTATAGTGAGGCTTTTTTTAACCACAAAGACATAAAGGACACAAAGAAAAAATAAAAAACTTTGTGCACTTTGTGTCTTGTTTTGATTGGTGTTGTTCGAAAGGTGATTTCTATGTAGTGTTTTACTTCGAACCTTTATGGGGTTTTCTCAGTTTTCGGGTAAGGGCCGGAACAATGTCAAAAAGGTTGGCACAGACGGCATAATCGCATTTGCTCATGATGGCCGCATGGGGGTCTTTGTTGATGGCGATGATGATGCCTGCGGTTTTCATGCCGGCAAAGTGTTGAACGGAACCGGAAATGCCGCAGGCAATATAGACCTTGGGGCTGACGGTTTTACCGGTCTGGCCCACCTGCAAGGCATGGCTGACCCAGCCGGCATCGACGGCAGCCCTGGAAGCACCCACAGCCGCGGAAATTGTCTGGGCGCACGCATGCAGGAGGTTGAAGTTGTCACCGTTTTCCATACCCCGGCCGCCCGAAATGATCACATTCGCCTCGGTCAGGTCGATGTCGTTCGCCAACCCCGGCTGAAGGTTTTTGACGGAAAGCCCGGGGCTTCCAGTGGAGGCCTTAAAAGATTCCACGGCAGCCCGGCAGGGGGCCGGAACCGCCGTCAGAGCGTTGGGACGGATACCGTACACATGATAATCCCCGCAGGTCTTGAATTCAGCAATGGCTTTTCCGCTGAATTGAGATTTTTTTGCCGTGTGCCGGACCAGGTTGACGGCAATACAGTCCATGAGCAGGGGCGCCTCCAGCCGGGCGGCAACCCGGGCCAGAAGGTCTTTGCCCTGCATACTGGCCAGCCCCAGGAGGGCGTGTATCTCATAGTACACCATGGCCTGGATGATCGCCTCGGCCCAGACTTCCGGATTCCAAGATGCCGCTCCGTGGGTGGTGAAGATTTCCACGACCTTTTCAATACCGTATTCCTGCAGGGTTGCGGCAGCATCGGCCGCATTGCCTTCGAGCAGGAAAGCAATGCATTCTCCACCACTCTCATGGGCTGCCGAGCAAACCCCAAGGTTGGAGGGTTTTAATTTTCCATCCCGTATTTCTATGAGAACAGCGATTTTTTTCATCGGATGAACTAACCTTTATTGAAACCACAAAAGGCACAAAGATTTTTTTGTGACTTGGCGGGTGAACAAATTTTAAGAATTCATCAAAACTTTGGCTTCATTCCTCAGGATGCCCACAATGGCATCGGCAATTTCTTCCGCAGACCCTTCCAATGCTTCGGGTTGCCTTTCCTCCGACGCGATTTCAAGAATAACCGTTTCAACCCGGGATGCGGACGAATGGGTGCCGCTTTGCTCTTCGTCGATGACGGTGATGGTTTTCTTTCGGGCTTGCAGAATATCCGGCAGCTTGGGGTAGCTGGGCTGATTCAGGCCCTTGCCGGCACCGATGATGCACGGCGTGGTCATCTCGAGGCAGGCATGCTCGCCGGCTTCCATCTCACTGATCACGCTGACCCGTTGGCCATCCATGTCAAAGGCAATCACATTGGAGGCCACCGGTATGCCGAGATTAACACCCATGCGGTACATGGTTTGAAATCCCTCGGCATCGATGGATTCCCGTCCCGTGAAGATGAGATCCGGATTTCCATCCTGGCGGATGGCGGCGCACAAAGCGCCGGCGGTGGTGATGCAGTCGTGATGTTTGTCGGATCGAACCAGAATGGCCCGATCGGCTCCCATGGCCAGGGCGGAACGCAGGGTGGCTTCGGCAGCTGCCTTCCCCAATGTCACGGCAATGACTTCCGCACCGGCCATTCGTTTTTTCAACCGAACGGCTTCTTCGACGGCATTCTCATCGTAGGGGTTCATGATGAAAGTGATGTCCTCATCAATTCGATAATCCGCTCCGACCCGGATCGTCGCCGCCGTATCCGGCACGTGTTTGACACAGACATATATGTTCATGTTCGATTTCTACCTCGGGTTAACCGGGTATCCTAATATCTAAAATTCCAAAGCCTGAACAATTTCAAATGGCCCAATACCAAATACTTTTTATACGACAGATTGAGCTTGGAAAAAGATCAAGGCACGAAGCGGATTAAGCAGAAATCCCGGTATCTTCGTGCCTTGGTAAAGTTGAATTATTCGGGTTAGCCGTTGACCGAGAAACTGCTGTTGTAGTTGATCTCGCGATTCCGGGAAAAGAAGCCCACGTCAATCTTGCGCCCGATATGGGGCAGGGTATACTGCAGGGGTTCCTTGTCGTGATCATACCCTTTTTCACACTTGTCGATCAATTCGGCCATCATGGAACCGGCCACGGGGGCATTTTTATACTGATTGCCGCTGGAACCGATGGCCATGTAAAATCCCTGCATGCTCGATTTGTCATAGATCGGGATCCAGTCGTCGGAACAGTCGTAAAGGTCGCACACGCCCCGGGGCTGATTGGGAATGGCCATGTCCGAGACCCGACGGGCACAGCGGTAGGTCTGGGCATTCCACTGTTCGACGGTCAGTTGGTTGTTTCTCACGTATGTTTCCTTGCCCGCATAGAACACATCCGGATCGACCCATTCCTGGGGGTCACATTCAGGATCTTCACTGCCGATCAGGAACATGTTGCCCACTTCCGGGCGGTAGTAGCAGCCGACATCGCCGTCAGAGGTGTGGTAGCCGTCCTTCAGGTAGTCGTAGCCCTCGGGGGCGGGACAATGCATGACCTCGTGCCGCAGGGCCTTGGTCTTGATGTTGCACTCTTCATAAACACCTGCGGCCATTTGATTGATTTTATAGGAATGAGGACCGGCGACATTGACGACGACAGGCGCGTCTATATCCGTGCCATCCTTGAGGGTGATGCCCAGGACCTGATTGTTCTCACTGCGTACGGCCACGACCTCGGCATTAAAAATAAATTCAGATCCTTTGGCTTCCGCCGCTCGCATGATGTTGTGCGCTGAAAGCGCGGGGTCGCTCATGTATCCGCCTTCGGGACAGAAAATGGCGCCTTCAAGCATTTTGGTGGGTTCATTGAAAAAATCGGGATCTTCCGGGCGTTTCACCGGCCAGAATTCATGCATGTCGTAGACGGGCACCTTTTCTTTGATTTTGTCGACATCCCATTCTTCGTAGGTAACGCCCACGGCATCGTAATTGCTCTGGACTTTCCGCCAGTCGTGGCCCTGGGATTTAATCAGAATCGAACCGGTGTTCATATACTTGGCAAGGCCCTTTTCATCTTCGACATTATCAAGATACTTTTTCCAGTCAAGCCAGTACTTGAATCCCTCGTAGGCCATGGCCACCCCGTCAACCGTGGAATAATGGGCCCGGACGATGGCGCAGGAGGCCGCGGTTGAACCTTCGCCGGCGTCCGACAGTTTGTCTACAGTAAGCGTTTTGTATCCCATTTTGGCCAGTTCATAAGCGATGGGGCAGCCGATGACGCCCGCGCCGATAATGATGGCATCATACTTTTTTGTCATGATTATTTCCTCCTTATTTTCATTATGTAGTTACGTCAAACTCTCCACCCACCTGTTGAAAGCAGTTTGGCCGGCGGGTTTAAGTGTGAATTCACGTCCGGCCTGCATGATTGCCGCAACCATGTCTTTGGCATATCCCCTCGAGCAGGTCAAAAGAATTCCAGGTTTGTCATCCGATTTGTCCACAAGCACCATCTGACAGGGGACATGCGCGAACGGGCCCTGGAACAGCCGGGGACTGGTGGTGGTCGGGTCAAGAAAATCGAGCGCTGACAGTTTCTCAGCAACTAAAGGGACCTCCCGGCCAACCATGGCCAGGAACAGGGTGCCGTCGGTTGTGTCGGTAAATGCCGCGTCATCCGGCATTTCAAACCGTTCCCCTGTAAGCTGCCAGAAGGATGCCTGGGTGCGGTTCATGCGGTTGATCAGGACCCCTTTTTCAAGCCGGCACTGGCCGGGCGTATCCGGTATGGCAAAATCCAGGGGCTTCAGGTCGGACAGAGCGTTGTTCTGAATGTCCCACCTGGGCCTGTGGCTCAGGTCAACGATCCAGAGGTCTTCTCTTTCAGACTTGTATTCCGTTACGACGGTCCAATGTTCCCACGGTTCCGTTTTTTTGATTTCAAACGGGAAAACCACTGGTGACCGTCTTTTCATATCCGTCATTGGTACTACCTCCTAGTCTAAATATCAAATTCAGTAATCGAGAAGACAGTATGATCTCAGCTTCTCAAACGCTCGCCTTTGGGATCGTAAAAGGGCATCGGCACCACGGTAGCGCTAACCAGCTGACCCTGACATTCATCTTCGTAGATGTGCAATTCATGGCCGATTTCATTCAAAGGATCTTCCACCAGGGCCATGCCGACAACTTCCTGCAGCACATGGCTGTAGCGCGCGATGCAGACATGTCCACGAATTCTGTCATCCACCACGATGGAACCGTCTTTGGGCGGTTTGTCGGTATTTTTCATTTTGAATCCGGCAAGTTTCAGACGTTTATCCTGCTGTTCGGTCTGCTCCAGCGCCACGACGCCTACGGTGTCGGTCCCCTTTTTGTTGCGGTCCCAGAGGCCGCCAAGTCCGACATCGTGCAGCGTGGTACGTTGTTCTGACTCAGAGCCGATGATCAGGTGGCCTTTTTCCATTCTGAGGACATTCTGGGCCTCCAGGCCAAAGTTGGCGATGCCGAACGGTTTGCCGGCCTCGGCCAAAGCCTCCCACAGCGTCTCCATCCAGGAGCTCGGGACGTGCAGTTCGTATGAGAGTTCGCCAACGAACCCGAGCCGCATCACCCTGACAGGTATGCTGCCATTTACCGTGAACTCACGATAGGCGGCGAATGGAAATGCTTCGTTGGAAATGTCCGCATCGCTGATGGCTGCTAAGACCTCGCGGGCCCTGGGGCCGGCCAGGTTGATGACACCGAAGGCGTCGGTGAGGTTCACCATGTTGAAGTCCCAGCCTTCGTAGCGCGTATGAAAACGGATCCATTCCACGGTAGTTCCGGCCCGGGCGGTGGAGGTCGTGAAGTAGTAGTCGTTTTCACCTTTTTGAGCAACCACGCCATCGTCGATAATGCACCCGTCTTCGTTGCACATGGCCGAGTACTTGATTTTTCCCTGTGGGGTCTTGGACATGTTTCCCACGTACACCCGCTGTAGCGCTTTAAGGGCATCCGGTCCGTATATACGGAATTTCCCCAGCGTGGTAGCGTCGAGCATACCGACATTGGTACGGACATTTTCGATCTCCCGGCGACAGGAAAGATCATCGGAAAAATACCTGGCCCGGTTCCACACGCCTATCCTGCGCATGATCCCGCCTTCCTGTTTTTGGGATGCATGCATGGGCGTCTGTTTGCTCATATCGTGGTTGGTCCCCGCGTAGGTGGCCATCAGGGTCGGGACCAGCGGTGCCCGTACCGTGGTGGGACGGGTGCGTGTACCGGTGTCGGTATGGTGCTGGGCGACTAAAAGGGGCAGATTGTGGCCGGGGATGCCGCCCTGGCCGGGCCCGGTGCCGGCGGCGGTGAAGCGTTTGATCAATTCGGTGGCATCGAAACCCATTGAGAGCGCCTGCTTGATGTTTTTTACGGTCGTGTCTTCATCGAAACAGATAAAGGTTTTGCGCCCCTTCACCGGTGCCATGACCAGATTATTGCCTCTATCGGCTTTGGGGCGACCTGCCAGGGTTGCCCGGGTTGCGCTCAGGGCGGTTTCCGATGTTTTGCCACTTGCTGCGGCCGCTGAAAGTCCGGCTATGCGGCCGGAGGCTTCAATAGCCTGCGGATCGTTCAGTCCCATGATCCGTCCTGCGGCAAACAACCCGGCCGGCAGGCTGCGCGGCAGAAAAAAGCCGGTGTGATGGTCAAAGCTCAATTCGGCCTGGGCCATGGAGAGCGGACCGGTCACCGGTGTCATACCGGCGGACGCCACCAGGAGATCACATTCGAATTTTTTTTCGAAGGTGCCCTGGAGGGTGGTGAGCACGACTTTTTTGAAGGGGCTGCCGTGGGCGCTCAGCGCCAGCCAGCCGCTCAAATAGGGGATTTTCCTCTGGGCGAGTTCGGCCACCAGTGATTCATTGGGTGCGTCCTGCCTTATATCGGCAACGGCAGCGATGTCGAGCCCCGCATCGAACAGATCAACAGCCGCTTCAATGCCCAGGTCGTGGGCGATGCTGAAGACCGCGCGTTTACCGGGCAAAATACCGTAGGTGTTGGTCAGACGGTGGGCGCAGGCGATCTGCATCACACCCGGGCGTTCGTTGTTTTCAAAGAGCAGGGGGCGTTCGATGCAACCGGTGGCGACAACGACACTGTGGGCGCGAATCTCGAGATAGCGCTCCTCGAAGTCATCGTTTTCATCCCCTTTTTGGAAGGCGGTAATGAGGTTGTTGCTGTAAGCACCTACCATGGACGTATGTTTGAACACGCGGATATTGGGCATCTTCTGCAGGTGTGCTTCCAGTTCCCGGGCGTGCTGATGGAGTGGTACTCCCGGGCTGAATTCCGACTGGCGGTAATCAAAGAAACCGCCCAGGCGGGGCCTGGCTTCCAGGAGAATGACCCGCAGTCCGGATTCTGCAGCGGCAGCAGCTGCCGCCATACCGGCGGGTCCGCCCCCGAGGACACAAACATCGGCGGACGGGTAGATTTCATCGTATTCACCGGTCATGCGAAAATCGGGTGAAATCCGGCCCAGGCCGGCAACCTTGCGGATCTGTTTCAGGGCCATGGGCCAGATACGCGCCGGTTTGTGCATGGTTCGGTAGTAAAAGCCGGCCGGCATAGCCCGGTCCAGACTGCCCATAAAGCCCATGATGTCCAGCTCCGGTGAACCTTTTACATTCTGGGCTTTCAACTGCATCCCGTTTTCCAGCAATACCTTTTCCGTGTTTACGTTGGGTATGCCGTTTACTTCCATGCTGGTGTTGCTGCATTCACCGTCCATGCTGTAGAGCCCGCGCGGGCGGTGATACTTCAGGCTGCGGGAAAAAATGCGGATGCCGTTGGCGAAAAGGGCCGAGGCAATCGTGTCGCCCTTTAAGCCTTTAAATGTTTTTTTCTTGTAAGTAAACGAAATCGTTTGAGCTGTATCGACCCGCAATGTTGGTTTGTTTTTCAGTCTGTTCATGAAGATGCCTCCACTTCCAGATTTTTCAGGGTGTCCCGATGGGTGGTGAACCATACACCGCACCCGTCCTTGTGGCACCACCATTCCTTCTGTATGCCGGCAACGCACCGGTTCATGTGAACATATTCGCACCACGCATCCGGGGTGAGTCCGAATCCGTCGGGCTTGGGTCCCTTGTCCTCCCCGCCATACCGGAATTCATAGCCGTTGCGTTTTCCGCATACGGGACAGGTCAGTGTGAGTGCCATTGTTAATACCTCCTATTAATTATCAGCCGTGTATGTCACCAGTGCTGCGGTTTCACCCATCAGCCGGTGTTGGGCATAGCGTCCCAGATGGAATGGTTTCAATATGTCGGGGCATTCGCCCGTGGCCATGAATTGAGCCATGTATTTTCCGGTTGCCGTGCAGGACTTGAAACCGAAATAGCCCCAGCCGCAGTTCATGAAATATCCTTCGATCAAGTTGTTGCCGTCCATGATGGGTGCCATGTCGGGGGTCATATCCGCAAGCCCCGACCAGTGGCGCATGAATTTGACACCCTTGAGGCAGGGCAGCATTTCGGTAATGGCCTGGGCTTGGTGCCGGATGTAATATGCGGTGGTCTGGGTGGTGTAGTTGGGCCAGGCATCCATGTGAGCGCCGGTGGCGATCTCTCCTTTGAGGGTCTGGTTTGCATAAGCATGGTAGGCACCGGAGGAGATAACATGGTTCAGAATCGGCTTCAGGGGCTGGGTAACCATGGCCTGGATGTTGAGCACGCTGATGGGCAGCTTGATGCCCAGCATGTGATACGATATGGCGGCGGAATATCCGCCTGCACTCAGCAGAACCCGGGGTGTATTCAGTGTGCCTCGATCCGTATCCACGGAAACGACTTTTCCGTTTTCAACGTTGATTCCGGTAACTTCTGTCTGCTGATGGATGTGGCAGCCGTATTTTGCAGCGCCCTTGGCCAGCCCCCAGACAACGGCGTCGTGGCGCACGATGCCGCCGGGCGGGTGATACATGGCGCCGAAAATGGGGTAGGTGATATCCTCGGCAATATTCAGGGCCGGCATCATTTCCTTGCAGGTTTTGGCATCGATCAGGTGGCTTTCGACCCCTTGAAATTGAGCGCTGGCAATGGCCATCCTGGCGGCGCTCACAGCGGCTTCGCTGTGCAGCAGGTTGAGGTTGCCGCAGTTGAAGAACATCAGGTTGTAATCGAGCTCTTTGGTCAGCACAGGCCACAAGTCGAGGGCTTCCTTGTAAAGGGGGACGTTGGCCTGGGTGCGCTGGTTGGCGCGAACGATGGCCGTGTTACGTCCCGCCCCACCAAAACCGATGTAGCGCTTCTCCAGGATGGCGATGTTCTGCATGCCATGGTGCCGGGCCAGAAAATAGGCTGTTGCCAGGCCGTGCAGCCCGCCCCCGATGATAACCGCGTCATAGCTTTTTTTTAGTTGCGGCGGTTTTCCCCACAATGGTTTGTGTCTGTCAAGCATGGTTACTTCCTGTTTATTGGGTTTATGGGTAGATTTAATGGTAATTTGATATATCTATGATAATGAAATAAAACCTGTCAAGTGAAAAGAGGCGATATCTTGTTAAAGAACTTGACAATTTTTCGTATCTATTTGATAAAAATAATGATCTGAGTGATAAAGCAGATTTCAGGTCAGATAACATATTGAAAGAATAAATATTATAACAATTTACTACAAAGTGCGCCCGCTAAGCGGATGAAGGGAATGGGTTTTCCGTTTGCGGATTCATCTTGATGTGAGCAGAATATTTTTGAGTTATTTTCTTTCATTCTCATTAGAAACAGTCATATGCTCTGATTTACACTTCATAGCAGATCGATGCGCATCGATCACTGCGGAAAAGATAACGACCTGTTTCTAATGAATCGTAAGGGAGTATGCATGGCTGAGCAATCGTTGCCCACTACTATCAAGGCCATTGTCGAACAGCATCCATCACTGACGCCCAAGGGGCGCATCATCGCCAGCTATATTCTTGAAAATCCGCGAAAAGCCGTCTTCATGACCAGTAAAGAGCTCTCGGAAACATGCGCGGTAAGCGAAGCCACCGTGGTACGATTTGTGAGCCGGCTGGGCTACATCGGCTACAGCGCATTTCGGCAGGCACTGAGAGATTTCGTCGACACGGACCTGAACCTGCTGGACCGCAAAGACCTTTCCGGCTTAAAAGGCCCGGATGCAAACCGCCTGCATCGGGTTGTGCTCGAGGAGATGGATAATTTACAATATTTTTTTGAAATTGCCGATATGGAGGCCCTGAGCGCCGCCGTGGACGCGCTGGAAAAGAGTGAATACATTTATGTGGTCGGGTCCCGGCTTTCCTACACCTTCGCCTATTACCTGGGATGGTCCCTGACCAAGATTCGGCAGAACGTTCAGATTCTGAAAGGCAGCGACAGTACCACCATCGATTGGCTCACCATCGCCCCGGCCGACAGTCTGGTTATCATCATCGCTACGGCCCGCTACCCCAACGAACTGATCCGGCTTGGGGATCTGGTCCGCCGGCTGGAGAAAAAGCTGCTGGTCATTGCGGACAGCTCCCTCTGCCCCCTGGTGCAGTCTGCAGATCTTTCCCTGGTGGCGCCCACGAAAAACATCCCCTTTATCGGCAACCCGACAACCATTTCATGTATCATCAACTACCTGGTCCAGGAACTTGCCAGCAGGGATGGGGAGCGACTCGAAGAACACCAGCGCAGGCTGGAGCAGGTATACCGGGAAAACGACGTGCTTTTCAACCTGCATAAAACAGGTGCAGGCCATTGAAAAATAAGCCGTTGGAATTACGCAACAGGGCCGCAGATTCTTCCTCCTTGAAAAGTCAACTAAGCGGCATCGGCTTTATGCTTATCATGACCGTGTGTTTCTCAACCCTGGACGCCTCGGCAAAGTATGCCAGCGGTGAACTCCCCTTGTGGATGGTCATGTGGGGGCGATATTTATTTCATTTCTTATTCATCATGGTTTTCTTTTTACGGGGCACGCCCCGGGATATCTTATTCACACGGAATCTCAAGCTGCAGGCCCTGCGGTCAACCCTGATTTTTTGTGCAGGCATAACCTTCTGGGCCGGGTTGATGTATCTGCCGCTGGCGGACTGCACGGTGATGGCTTTTATTTCACCCTTGCTGGTTACCATTCTCTCGGTATTTTTCCTGGGTGAAAAATTCGGTGGTCATCGCTGGATGGTTGTGGTTGCGGGGCTTATTGGCGTGCTGTTCGTCATACGGCCCGGGATGGGGATCGTTCACTGGGCGGTGATTCTACCCCTGATGGCGGCACTCTTCTACGCGACGCTGCAAATAATTACCCGGGTCCTCGGTCAGCAGGACAGTGCCTTGACAACACTTTTCTATACCAGCACATGCGGGTTGATCCTTTCGAGTATCATGGTTGTATTTTTTTGGGAAACGCCTACTATTTTACAGTGGCTGCTGTTGATGTGGATGGGGTTTGTCGGGGCCATAGGCCACTTTTTCATGATCAAGGCTTTTGAAAGAGCACCGGCATCGCTCTTGGCGCCGTTTGATTATACGACCCTTATCTGGGCGACCCTGTTCGGCTTTTTCCTTTTCGGAGATCTGCCGGATGCCTGGACAATTGTGGGGGCGATGATCATCGTATCCAGCGGGTTCTACCTGGTCAGGCGTGAGCGCGCCGTTAAGGCCGCTTCAATATAAAAGAAAAAAAGGATACATGGATATGGTTTCAGATATTGTGGAGTGTTAGATGAATAAATTTGATGTGCTGTTTCAGCCCTTGAAGGTCGGCAGCGTGCATATAAAAAATCGTATTGCCATGGCCCCCATGGGAATTGACTACATGGTGAACCCGGACGGGAGCCTTAATCGACGGGTTGTCGACTATTACCTCGAACGGGCCCGCAACGGGGTGGGCCTGATTATTTGTTCCGTTTTCAAGGTGGAAAACCGGGTGGAGGCCCTGGAGGCGTGTGCGCCTATGATTGGGGAGACATCATTGGGATACCTGGGGGAACTTTGCGATGTGGCCCATGCTTTCGATGCCAGAATTTTCGTACAGCTGACGGCCGGGTTCGGACGCGTCACCGTGCCCGCCACCCTGAGGGGGGTCTGCGTATCATCTTCGGAGAACCCCAATTTCTGGGACCCGGCGATTATTTGCCGGGCCTTGAGTACCGGCGATATCAAGGAGATTGTAACGGCCATGGGAGATACAGCAGAGCGTGTCCGTATCGCGGGTGTTGACGGTATCGAGCTGCATGGTCATGAAGGCTACCTGTTTGACCAGTTTACGTCGGTTGTCTGGAACCGCCGTAAGGACCAATATGGCGGCAGCCTGGGCAACCGCCTGCGGTTTCCCATCGAATGCCTGCAGGCGATCCGTGATCGCGTGGGCGATGGTCTGGCAGTGCAGTATCGTTTTGGCCTGAAGCATTATATGAAGGCGGGCCATCACGGAGCCCTGCCGGGGGAAGTCTTCGAAGAGGTTGGCAGGGATATGCCCGAGGGTCTGGAGATGGCAAAAGCCCTGGAAATAGCCGGATTCGACGCGCTGCACGTGGATGCCGGATGCTACGAAAGCCACTACTGGTCGCATCCCCCCATCTACCAGCAACACGGCTGTATGGTAGATATGGCGGCCGGAGCTAAATCAGTCGTATCGATTCCGGTCATCGGTGTCGGCCGCCTGGACGACCCGAAAGTAGCACAAAGGGCCGTTGCCGAAGGCAAGATGGACATGGCGGCTGTCGGTAGAGGGCTACTCGCCGATCCCTGCTGGGCAGACAAGGTCAGATCCGGCAAAATCGAAGAGATCCGGCCGTGTGTGGCCTGCTACGACGGTTGTTTCGGGAATTATGCCCGGGTGCGCCACATCTCGTGTGCGGTCAACCCCGCAACAGGAAGGGAGGCCGCCTATCGGTTTACGCCGGCCGAAAATCCCCTGGATGTCATGGTGATCGGCGGTGGCATAGCCGGGCTTGAAGCTGCCCGGATTGCCGCCATAAGAGGGCACCGGGTTTCTTTGTACGAGAAAGATAAAGTGCTTGGCGGGCTGGTCCGCCAGGCCGCGGTGCCCGAGTTCAAGAAAGATCTGCGGCGACTTCTGCGGTGGTATGAACGGCAGGTCGAGAACAGTGCGGTGAATGTGTTCCTGGGGCAGACGGTGACGCCTGATATCATCCGGGAAGTTTCTCCCGGGGCCGTCATCGCGGCAACGGGTGCGGATCCTTTGATTCCGGACATTGCGGGTATCGACCATGAATCGGTGATAACGGCTGTGTCGCTGTTGAAGAACGGTGTACCGGACGGTGAACGCCTGGCAATCGTGGGCGGCGGCCTTGCCGGGTGCGAGATCGCCATCTGGCTGTCAGACATGGGCAGACAGCCCGTCATCATTGAATTGCTTCCCGAGTTGATGGCCGGCGGTGTTCATGTGCCCAGCCAGGTGAAACACATGACCTTGGACATGCTGGCCATGCGCGGTATTGAAATCGTGACCGGCAGTCGCGTCAGGGCGGTTATGCCGGGAGGCGTCCGGATTGTCCACGGCGATATGAGGGAGGATACCATCGCAGCCCATACGGTCGTCCTGGCCATGGGGATGTCATCCAACCGCCGGCTGGCTGACCGGGTATCCGGCGAACATGCCCGGGTGTACCGTATCGGTGACTGCCGCGAACCGCGCAATGTCATGCATGCCGTCTGGGATGCTTATGAAATCGCCCGTTACATATGATCTATAGCAAGGAAAGTAACGTATGAAGCTTACCATGGAAGAGCAGGATATCCTTGACGGAAGCCAGGGTGGCATGCTGCAACGGGTAATGGCCACCATTGTGGCTTACGGTGAAGCCCTGGATGCGGAAAAACTGGTGGACATCACCGGCATGGGACACTTTGTGATTGCCAACGTCATACCCGGAATCTCTCCGCCCCTGGAAATGCTGGACAGCCTGATCAAAGCAGGCCTGAAAACCGCATACCCGTTTACCCTGGACCCGGCTGCGCCCCTGGATCATGACAACTGGTGGCTGAACCCGGAGCAGATCGCAACATTGCAGCACATGTACGCGGATCAGGATTCCTACGATTGCAGAATGCAGACGCTGGGGCTCCGGGATCTGCAGGCCTTCACCTGCACGCCCTATCAGCCCGAAGTCGGCAGTGTGCCCCAAAGAGGTGCTATCCTGGCCTGGTCTGAGTCCGCTTGTGTGGCTTATGCCAATTCCGTGTTGGGTGCCAGAAGCAACCGCAATGGAGCCATTATTGACCTTTTGTGCAACATTGCCGGAAAGGTTCCCTTGTCCGGATTGTTGACCGATGCAGGGCGCAAGGCGACCTGGCGGATCGATGTGGCCACAGAGCACCGGCCTCTGCCGCAAATCCTTGGTGCGGCTATCGGCAGGACTGTTCTGGCGGATGTTCCCTACGTGGTCGGCCTTGATCGTTTCCTGGGGACCGGACTCGGACCACACACCCGGGATTACCTGCATGAATTGGGTGCTGCCGCTGCTGCCGCAGGCGCGGTGGGCTTATTTCACGTGGAGAACATCACGCCCGAAGCGGTGGATCAAGGAGCCGGGCTTTTAACGGAAGGATACCGGCATGCCGTCATCAACGCGGCAGATCTGCGAGACCTGGTGGATTCCTACCCGGTATTGTGGGTTGACAAACATGCCGATCCGGATAAGTGCTTCCTGGGCTGCCCTCACTTCAGCCTGAATCAACTGGAATGGTGGGCTGCTGAGATTCAAGCGGGTCTGCAGCGGCATGGCCGTGAATGTCTCAGGGTGAACACGACGATATGCGCCGCTCCCCAGGTTCTTGAAAAATTCATCGACAACCGTCAAGGATGGGAAGTCCTGTCACGGGCCGGTGCGCGTTTCAGTTCCGCCTGCCCCATGCAGGCGTTTGACAACGATCTTTCCCGGGGCGATGCTATCATTACCAATTCCAACAAGCTGCGGACTTATACCCATGCCCGGTTTTTTGAAGATAAGCAGATTGCCGATATCATCGTTACCGGTAAAATCGGGAGGCGCGCATGATGCTGATATTTAAAGGCCGGGCTGTGCTACCCGGAACGGTGGAAGGGCACACGCTGGTGACGCGCCGGGGCTTCAATACCTATGCCAGCTTTTTTACCAGTATTCACGAGCGGACCGGAAAAGCCGTGTGCGCGGACAGCGACAACCCGGATCTCTATGGACGGGATCTGGCCGGAGCCATCATTTGCCTGCCCAGGACCACCGGTTCCACTTCCAGCGGTGCCGTCTGGCAGCGGCTGGCCGGATGGGACATCACCCCGCGGGCCATGCTGTTCTCCCAACAGATCGATCCGTTGGCCGCCGGCGGTTTGCTGGTGGCGGATATGTGGGCCGGGAAACGGGTGGTCACCATCGATCGACTGGGGGATGAATTTTTAAATACAGTCCAGTCCGGTGATAAAATCAGTGTGTCGGCAGCGGGGCAGGTGGTTATATATAAATGAGTATCCGGGGCGTTTGCCATAGAGCCACTCTTTATGCGGTTGCATTATCAAATCATCATATACTACTCAGGGAGACACCCTCATCGTCTTGAAAGTATTGGGGATACACCCTTCAAAAGTGTCTGGGTGATGACCCCGCCATATTTCGATTTAACAAACTTTGTGATGCAATATTGCCAAGCGACCTTCATCTTTTGACATATAGTTTATGCCTTGTCGTTGATGCAGCCATTGGGGTCAGTCTACCAGTGCCTGATAGGTCAGCACCCGCAACTCCCGTCGAATGGGATACGCGCCCGAAGGGATGAGCTGGGTGAGAAAGATCACCGTCAGATCTTCCACCGGGTCCACCCAGAAAGCCGTGCTGGCATACCCGCCCCAGGCAAATTCACCGGGTGTTCCCAGGATTTTGGCTTTGGCCGGGTCAATCATTACCGACATGCCGAGCCCGAAACCGATGCCTTCATAGGTGGTTTCACAGAAGGTGGGCTGGCCCATATCGGCAAGATCGCCGGGCATGTGGTTGCAGGTCATGAGCTCAACCGATTTTCTGCCCAGAAGCCGCCGGCCGTTCAACGCACCTTTCCGGCGCAGCATTTCGGTGAAATAAAAGTAATCCTCCAGGGTGGAGACCAGGCCGCCGCCCCCTGAAAGCGTTTGGACATCACCTGTCAGCGGGCTGTTTTCGGCGCTTTCCAGCAATGACAGGCTATATTCCGGCGTGCACTGGTAGAGGGATACAAATCGCTCCAGCTTGCTTTCAGGCACTAAAAAACCTGTATCATTCATGCCCAGCGGCTCAAAAATATTTTCCTTTAGATAGGTATCCAGGGATTTGCCGGAAACGACTTCCACCAGGCGGCCCAGGACATCGAAGGCAACGCTGTACTCCCAGCGTGAACCCGGCTGAAATTCCAGGGGAAGATCTGCCAGGCGGTCGACAACCGCAGCCAGCGGACCATCTCCGGCATTGAAATCGGTATGGTGCTTTATGTACAGTTCCGGGACGCCGCCCTCGTTTTCCATGCCATAGGTCAAACCGGACGTGTGGGTCATCAGGTGCTGAATAGTGATGGGGCGGGTGGCAGGTTCGGTAACGGGGTTGTCCACAGGGCCGGATCGATAGACCTCCATGTCGGTGAAAGCGGGTATAAAAGCCGACAGGGGGTCGTCCAGTTGAAACAGGCCCTGTTCGTACAGCATCATCACGGCAACCGCCGTGATCGGTTTGGTCATGGAATAAAACCGCAGGATGCTGTCCTGGGCGAGGGGCGTTTTCTTTTCCAGATCGCCATAGCCGACGGTTTCACAAAAAACAACCTTACCATGACGGGCCACCAGTGTGGTGGCGCCCGGCAGCTTTCCCGTGTCGATATAACCTTGCATCCAGGTTTTAATTCGTGCGAGACGATCTTTGCTGATGCCTAATTGCTCGGGTGTAGACGTTACGTTCATGTTTGCATCTCCCATAGAACAGTGCCTTATTTCTTAAATGCTGTAAAAAAAATAAAACCAATTACGAAAACACGAAACCTGAAAAGCACGAAATTTTTAATGTTCTTTTTCTTGATGAAAAAACCCTTTGTGTCCTTTGTGCCTTTGTGGTTCCAATTATCCGGACTAAAATTCTTGTGGGCCAATCACTTAGGCGATCGGCCCACAAGTCTAACTTGACTGATTAATTGATCTTAGGCCTTAAACCACCAGCGTTCGGCAGCCTTGGCACCATCCGGGTTCCAGTCACCGGCGACATTTTCGTAACCCATTTTGTCGCTGGCCGCGTTTACCCAGTCTGCAAAGAAGGGTACCACCACGCCGCCCTCGTTGTGCAGGATGGCCTGGCATTCGTAGTACATTTCCTCACGTTTCTTTTCATCCAGTTCCGCTCTGGCTTCCACGAGAAGCTTGTCGAAACGGGCATGCTTAAAGTGGGTGTCATTCCACTTGGCATCGCCGGAGTAGGCAGTGGCCAGCATCCAGTCCACTGTGAGGCGCCCGTTCCAGTAGCACATGCACCAGGACTCCTTGAGCCAGACCACATCCCAGTAGCCGTCTGCCGGGTGATTGACCACCTGGATGTTGATGCCGGCTTTTTTGGCCTGTTCGCTGTAAAGGACGGCGGTGTCGGTAAAATTGCCCAGATCCGTGGCATGCAGTTTGAAGGTGTGGTCCAGCATACCGGCTTTTTTGAGGTGAAACTTGGCCTTGTCCGGGTCATACTGCCGCTGGGGCAGGTCCTTGTTGTAGAACTGGGTGATCGGGGCCACGGGGTGGTCGTTGCCGACGGTGCCGTAACCGTTTAAGACGATCTTTACCAGCTGCTCCCGGTCGATGGCGTATTTGAGGCCCAGGCGCACGTCGTTGTTGTCAAAGGGCGGTACATCCAGCAGCATTGGGATGGTATTGTGGAAGGTGCCGGTGGCCTTGAGGGAATGGATGCCGGGTACCTTGTCCAGCAGATGCACGGTTTTGACATCCGCGTCGGACATGAGGTGGATCGCCCCTGTTTTGAGGGCATTGGTGCGGGCGGCCGTATCCTGGATGACGATCATTTCCACTTCGTCGAAATGCCCGCGATTCGGTTTGAAATAATTGGGGTTGCGTTTGCCCCTGGAAACGACACCGGGCTCGAATTTCGTCTGGCTGTAGGCCCCGGTACCGATGCCTTTGATCCAGTCTTCCTTGACTGTTTCTGCCGGCTGGATGGTGAGATGGTAGTCGCTGGCGATGAAGGGGAAGTCGGCATTGCCGCCGCTCAGCTCGAAGATGACCCGGTATTTGCCGTCAGCCTTGATGTCTTTGATCTGATCTACGATGCCCTTGGCTGCTGATTTGGATTTTTCGCCGCGGTGATGGTTGATGGAGAAGATCACATCCTCTGCCGTCATGGTTTTGCCGTTGTGAAACTCAACGCCCTTTCTCAGGTCGAAGGTCCAGGTTTTGGCATCAGGCGTGGATTCCCAGCTTTCGGCCAGTTCCGGTGTGGGTTGGCCTTTGTAGTCTATCTCTACCAGGCAGTTGCGGTACATCCAGTTGGTGTTGTAGTTCCATTCGTCCGTCAGGGTGCCGGGATCCAGGTTGTCGGTGGTGTGCCCGCCGGGCAGCCCCATCTTGAATACGCCGCCTTTTTTGGGCGTTGCCGCCTTGGCCGGGTTGGCCAGCAGGGCAGGCGAAACAGCGGCAGCCAACCCCAGGCCGGTCATCTTGGCAATAAAATCCCGTCGGGTGATTTTTCCGGTGGTCAGCAGGTCTTCAAGTTTTTTAACTTCTTTCATAGTCCTCCTCCTTCTCATACTGGGGTACATAGGGTACCGGGTTCATGATGGTAAATTTAAGCGCTTTAAATTGCTTGCTGCAGAAAATTACGATGAAGCCGATATATCAATTTAAGGTAAAAAAACTAGGACAGACCGGTCGGTTTCTCTTGCAATTTAATGTCACATCTGTAAACATCTGTCAACTGCTTTGTTCTGCAACGGATACGCCAATACCGGGAGGATAAAACATGTCGTTTGAACGTCTTTTGAAACCACGTACCATAGCAGTTTTTGGCGGCGCACAGGCCCAGGAGGTGATTCGTCAGAGCGATCGCATGGGATACAAGGGTGAAATCTGGCCGGTTCACCCCAAAAAAACGGAAATCGTAGGGCGCAAAGTCTACCGCTCGGTAGCGGATCTGCCGGATAGCCCAGATGCAGCCTATGTGGGCGTGAATCGTTACCTCACAATCGACATTGTCAAGGGGCTGGCCGAGCGGAATGCCGGCGGTGCGGTCTGTTATGCCACGGGTTTCACCGAGGCCGGCGAGGAGGGTGCTGAACTCCAGGAGCGGCTTTTGGAGGTTTCGGGGGACATGCCGCTTGTGGGACCGAACTGCTACGGGATTTTGAATTATCTTGATGGGGCGATGCTCTGGCCCGATCAGCAGGGCGGCCGACGGGTTGAAGAGGGCGTGGCCATTATCACCATGTCGTCGAATGTGGGCTTCAACCTCACCATGCAGCGTCGCGGTCTTCCCATCGCCTACATGATGTCCCTGGGTAACAAATTGAAGTTCGACCTGCATGACGCCATCCACACCTTTGCTCGACAGGATCGGGTCACGGCGCTGGGACTCTACGTCGAGTCAATGCCCGACCCGGGGGTCTTTCAGGCGGCGGTGGACGTCGCCCGGGAACTGGGCAAACCCATCGTGGCCATCAAGACCGGCCGCTCTGAAGTCGCCAAAAAAATAGTGGTATCGCATACGGCCTCTCTTGCCGGTTCGGACACCCTGGTGAGTGCACTGTTTGAGCGCCTCGGCGTGGCCCGGGTCGATTCCCTGGAAGCGCTCATGGAAGCCCTGAAGGTGCTGCATGTACTGGGCCCCTTGAAGGGCGGCCGGATCGGAGCCATGAGTACTTCGGGGGGGGATCTTACGCTTCTTGCCGATGCCCTGGGCCCGAACCTGAGCATGCCGCCGCTTACGGACAAGGTGGCTAAAAATCTCCAGGGCACCATACACGAATTGATGGTGGCGGCCAATCCCTTTGATTTCCAGATGTTCGACTGGAACAACGAAGAGAACATGGCGGCAAATTTTACCGCTTTTTTGGCGGAAGACTTCGACGTGTCCTTGTGCCTGCTCGACTACCCGCGGGAAGACCTGTGTGACCAGTCAACCTGGGCAGGCGCGGAAAGGGGATTTGTCCGGGCGGCACAGCAGACCGGTACCAAGGC
Source organism: Deltaproteobacteria bacterium (assembly GCA_019313725.1). Classification (GTDB taxonomy): domain Bacteria; phylum Desulfobacterota; class Desulfobacteria; order Desulfobacterales; family B30-G6; genus JAJDNW01. The sequence goes on along the minus strand of JAFDAT010000002.1, from coordinate 10,628 downwards.
CGCCATACTGGCCACCTTTGCCGATACGATTTCAGAAAAGGTGGCGGTGCGTTTGATGAAAGACGGGGTTGCCGTGCTGGCCGGCATCGATGCCGGGGTTGCGGGCATCCAGGCGGCGGTCGATGTGGGCACTGCCTGGAGCCGGCCTCCCAGCCCGCCGTTACTCACAGGTTTCGGTGGGCAGCCGGCGGATGGTACCAACGTGTTGGACGAGGCCGCGTCCAAGCGTTTTCTGGCCCAAAACGGTGTGACAATACCGTCGTCCCGGGTAGTTGGCAGTGCCGCAGAGGCGGCCGCGGCCGCCGAAACGTTAGGCTATCCCGTTGTTGCCAAGGCATTGGGTGTGGCGCACAAGACCGACGTCGGGGCGGTCAGGCTCAACCTGAACAGTGCCGTCGAAGTATCGGCGGCGGTGGCGGCGATGTCGGCGCTTTCTGCGTCTTTCCTGGTCGAAAAAATGATCGACGGCGTCGTGGCGGAGCTGATTGTCGGTGTGGCCCGTGACGCGCAATTCGGGCCTTATCTCGTGATCGGCGGCGGCGGAATTCTGGTGGAGATGATGAAAGACAGCGTGTCGCTCCTGATGCCGACCACCAGGGAACGGGTAAACCTGGCGTTGGGACAGCTGAAGTGTGCACCGCTTTTAAAGGGTTTCCGGGGGGCGCCTCCAGCTGACCTGGATGCTGCTGCCGATGTCATCATGGCGGTGGCGGCCATGGTGGTGAATGACCCGTCGTACATCATCGAGCTCGATATCCATCCGCTGATGCTGCGGGCCCAGGGCCAGGGAGCGGTTGCGGCCGATGCGCTGATAAGGATGAAGGCTTGAAAATGAGAATATCCAGTTTAAAATTCAAGGGAAGAAAATGAAATCAAACAATAAAAATATTGAAGAAACCATCGTGGCAAAGGCCAAGGAACTCGGTGCATCGCTGGCGGGGATCGCCTCCATCGAGGACTTGAAAGCGTCCAGCTCCTATGCGATCTACGACAAGAAACCGTTCTACGAAGAATACAAAGGTGTCACATGGCGTGAAGCGCATAAATCCGTACTGGTGTGGGCCCTGGCCCATCCGATATCTGAGCCTGTGCTGGACTGGTGGAGTATGAAGGTCCCGGGCTTTACCCCCGGCAACGGTATAATGCGGACACAGTCGAAAAAACTCCGGATCTGGATGGATGAAGAATTGGGCATCAAGGCCCTTTCGCTGCCGTATCAGATCGAGTACGGTGGGGCGTTTCTTAAGGATTCCGCAGCGCTGGCCGGGCTGGGGGTTATCGGCAAAAACAACCTTCTGGTCACACCGGAGTTTGGAACGCGGGTCCGCCTGCGGGGGATCTTCATGGAGGCTGAGCTCGAGCCCACCGGTCCCATCGAATTCGACCCGTGTAAGGGCTGCGACCAGCCCTGTCACCGGGCCTGTCCAAGAGATGCATTCCGGAGCGGTTCGTTCGAGCGGCCGTACTGCAAAGAGGAGAACGACAAACGCGAAGCCAATGGGCAAATGGTCGATGGTTCGATTATGGGGATCGAAGAGTCCAGCGAGGTCGTCAAACCCTGCAGGTTCTGCGAGCTCGCATGCCCCGTTGCCCAAGGCACCTCCGGCTGAACTGTACCAACCCCGGGCTCACACGGTTGGATGTAACGATTTATAACTTTTCACGCTTTATATGTTAGAGGGTAGCTCTGGTATTTCAAGAAAAACTCATGTTTCATGCTTCGTTGTGCGCGCCTGGGCATGAAAATTTATCCGGGTTGGGAGTTTCAGGATGATCGAACTAGACATACTGCAGCGACCTGTCCTGCTGGACGGGGGTATGGGGCGGGAATTGCGTTTTCGCGGGGTGGAGACACCGGGAACCCTCTGGTCGGCGTTGGCGTTGACGACCGCTCCGGAGGTGGTCCGGCAGATTCATGTGGATTATATCCATGCCGGGGCTGATATCATTACCGTCAATTCGTATGGCATCATCCGCGGTGCCCTGGCCCGGGAAAAAATGGAGGATCAATATGCCCCGTTGAACCGGGTGGCAGGCAGACTGGCGGTGGAGGCGCGTGAGATTGCCGGACAGGATGTCGTTATTGCCGGCTCCCTGCCGCCGTTGCGCGGCAGTTTTCGGCCGGATCGGGTGGGCCGTATCGGGGAGATTGAACCGCTATACCGGGAACAGGCCGAGTTGCTGGCACCTTTTGTGGATCTGTTCATCTGCGAGACCATGTCAACGGCCGCCGAAGCGTTTGCCGCGGCCCGGGCTGCCTGCACCACGGGCAAACCGGTCTGGGTGGCCTGGACCCTTGACGAATTTCAACCGAAGACACTCAGAAGCGGAGAGACCCTGTCACAGGCATCAGCACTTTTAACCGAGCTTCCCGTCAGCGGCTTGCTGATCAACTGTTGTCCGCCCGAAAGGGTTACGGAAGCCATGCCCACATTGTCTAAGACCGGATTCAAATATGTGGGGGGATACGCCAATACATTTCAACATATACCCGAAGATTGGGAACTGGACGGCGAAAAAAAGAGCGATGGTTTTCTGGACCTGAGAAACGACCTGGATCCGGGCAGTTACGCCGTGCACGTGGCTGACTGGCTGGCAGAGGGCGCGACCGTCGTGGGCGGCTGCTGCGGTACGCGACCTGCACATATAAAGCAGATAGGCACGATGATGCAGAGGATGAATGTTAAGGATTAGCGTTGACAAACCGGTCCGGGTTGTATATTCAAGACAGACCGGTCGGTCTGATCGGCGGAGGCGGATGAATAGATGGCCTTAAAAGAGACGATCATCAATGAATCACTGAAGCTGTTTTCCCTGAAAGGGTTCATCAGTACATCGGTCCACGACATCCTTTCGGCAGCGAAAACCTCCAAAGGCGGTTTTTACAACCATTTTGCCAGCAAGGAAGCGCTTTTTTACCAGGTTTTGAATGAAGCCCGGACCATCTGGAGAGATCGAAACCTGCATGATCTCGACAAGGTTGAAAAGCACATCGACAAGCTCATTCTGCTGCTGCGGAATTATAAGGGGCGGTACCTGATAGATGCCGAAAAGTTTCCCGGGGGATGTATTTTCATCATGTTTGCCGTGGAACTCGGCGACCAGCGCCCCCATCTGTCGAAAGAGGTGCAGAAGGGTTTTATAGGTCTCAAGACCATGATTAAACGCATGCTGGACCAGAGCCAACGTTCGGGGGAACTGAAAAATACGGTGAACACCGATGTCATGTCGGAAATAATATTCAACAGCATGCTGGGGGCTTCCATCAGCTTCAGTACGGACAAATCAATTGAAAAACTGGATTGTTCCATAAACGCGCTGATTGCGTTTCTGGAAACACTTAAAAAATAGCGTATTCAACGAATACAAAAAATCATCAGAGGAGGGAATTTAAATGATAGACTTTACGTTTACCGAAGAACAGGAAATGTTCAGAAAAGCTGCCAGGGAATTTGCCGAAACCATGATTATGCCCAAGGTGGCGGAAATGGAAAAGACCGGCGATGTCAGTCAGGACGTGGTAAAGGCGCTTGCCGAAGCCGATATGATGGGTATCACCATTCCGGAGGAATACGGCGGTCTGGGTCTGGGGTATACCGAACGTTTGATCGCTCTGGAAGAGATCAGCCGGGTTTCCGTGGCCACGGCCATGATGCTGCAGGTGTTTGCGTTGGGCATCGAACCCATCATCAAGTTCGGTTCCGAAGAAACTAAAAAGAAATATCTGCCGGGCCTGGCTACCGGAAAACGTCTGGCCACCACGGCCGTGACCGAAGCCACCGGCGGTTCGGATCCTACCGGCATCAAGTCATCCTACACCAAAGACGGTGAGGATTTCATCGTCAACGGCCGCAAGTGCTTCATCACCAATTCGCACATAGCTGATACCATCACGATTCTGGCCAAAGCGGAAGACACTCCCAAGGCTTTCTGCGCTTTCGTGATCGACGAGAACATGCCGGGCTGGAAAGCCACCCACAAGGAGCACAAGGTGGGCATGCGGGGCTGCAACACCGGTGAACTCTCCTTCGAAGGTCTGAGAATAGGCAAGGCACAACTGCTGGGCGCGGAAGGCAAGGGGCTCGGCGTGACCATGGCCGCCATTGGCGATGTGGGCCGGGGCGGTATGGTCGGAACCGCGCTGGGACTGCAGGCAGCCTGCCTGGAAGAGTCCATCAAGTTTGCCGGTCAGCGCATATTGTACGGCAAGCCCATCAGTTTCCTCCAAAGCATTCAGAACAAGATCGCTGAGATGAAAATTGATCTGGAAGCCGGCAAGCTGCTGGGATACCGGGCAGCCGCTATCCAGGATGCCGGTGGTCGTTCCAGTAATGAGTTTGCCGTGGCCAAGTACTATACAACCGAAGCTGCTCAAAAGGCCGCCAAAATGGCAGTGGATATTCACGGCGGATACGGCTGCATGGAAGAATACCCCGTGACCCGTTTCTGGCGGGATGCCGCGGTGCTGGGGCCCTCGGCCGGGACTTCAGACATCATGAAGGTTATTATCGCCCGCTGGGCGATGTCATGAGTCAGGCATGAAAATTGATGAGAAAGTAATCACTACGAATGATGCTAGGCTAAAAAGATATGCTGAAAATAGTTGTCTGTGTCAAGGCGGTGCCGGACCCCAAGGCGGCCGGCAACATCAAGATCGATCCGCAGACCAAAACACTGCTGCGGGGCAATGTCCCTATGGTGCTCAACCCGCTGGACAAAAATGCGCTGGAAGCCGCGCTGCAGATCAAGACCGGGATGGAAGTCCATATAACCGTATTGAGTATGGGCCCTCCGGAAGCCGCGAGCATCGTCAAAGAATGCCTGGCGCTGGGGGCCGACCGGGGCATCCTGCTCAGTGACCGCGGTTTTGGTGGTGCCGATGCGTTTGCCACGGCGTACACCCTGGCCATGGGGGTTCAGAAAAACGGAGACGCGGATGTGGTGTTTTGCGGGATGGCCAGCAGTGACGGGGCCACCGAATGGGTGGGACCGGAAATGGCTACGATGCTGGATATGCCCGTGGTAACCATGGTTCGGGAGATTATTCCCCATGCAGATGAGGCCTGGGAGGTGAAGTCGGCGCTGGAAAACGGGTACAGGCGTATGCGCGTACGGCTGCCGGCCGTTTTTACGGTTACCCGCGATCTGAATTCTCCACGGACCCTGAGTTTTTCGGGCATTATAAAAGCCCGCAAAAAAACCATCACCGAGTGGGGCCTGGATGATCTCGGTGTGTCCGCCGAGAGGGTCGGACTCAAAGGATCCCCAACCATCGTGACGGAAATGCGCACCGTGGAAAACACGCGCAAGGTCGAGTTCATAGAGGGTACGCGTGAAGAGAAAGCCGAGCAGCTGGTCCAGAAGCTGGTTGAAGTTGGCGTACTGTAGCGAACAGAAAATTCCAAACACCAAGCACCAGATGACAAACAATTTCCAAATGACAATACTTAAATTCCAAAATGTAGAGACGTGTTTTGAAATTTGAATTTGATGATTGTGAATTGTTTGGGGTTTGTTTTTTTGGATATTATGATTTGGTTTGAAACGCAGAATTACATAAACTGATATAAATTATGAGAGAGTGGCAACATGAAAGACGATAAATCGCCGGTTTGGGTAATTGCCGACCAGGAAAGCTGCAATCTCCTGCCGGTGACACCCCAGTTGGTGGGAAAATCACGTAAACTCGCCGATGATCTGGGTACTACTGTGGAGGTGGTGCTGCTGGGGGACGGCGTCGATACCCAACCCAGCAATTTGTTCGCCTCTGGCGCGGAACGTGTGTTCTTAGGCAACGATCCGGCACTGGCGGAATACCACCCCGACGTCTATACGGACGTGATTGTCGGCTTGGCCGAGAAGCACAAACCCCAGATCATACTCATGGGATCGACATCCATGGGCCGTGAGCTGGCACCCCTTGTGGCGGCCAGGCTCAGCACCGGGCTGACGGCGCATTGTATCGATTTGAACATCAATGCCGACCGGGTTCTGGAACAGATAATTCCGGCCTACGGCGGGGAGATTACGATTGTATGCCCGGAGAGGCGGCCCCAGATGGCCACGGTTGCCCAGGGTGTTTTTCCCCTCCCGGCTTTGGATGAGGGTTGCCGCGGCGAGGTCGTGTCCATCGACGGACCTTTTGTTCACACTGGAAGGGTCGAGATCCTGGAAGTTGTCATCGAGGCGCCGGAGGGTATCCCATTGGATACAGCCACATGTGTGCTCGCTGCAGGTGCCGGTGCCGGGGACCTCGAAGGATGGAAGCTGATCGTCGAATTGTCAAAGGCGTTGAGTGCGGGCCTGGGTTGCACCCGACCTGCCGTGGACGAAGGCTGGGCGGAACTGGAAACCATGATCGGGCAGAGCGGGAAGATGGTGAGTCCGGAGACGTATCTGGGTATCGGGCTGTCCGGTGAACAACAGCACATGGTTGGCATTGCCGGCGCAAAAACCATGATTGCCGTCAACAACGATAAAAAATCACCCGTCTTCAGTCAGGTGGACTACGGGGTGGTGGACGACTGCCGAGATTTTGTACCGGTTCTGCTGGAAAAAATCCGGCAATATCGTGAAAAACAGGTCAGTTGCTGATAATTGTTGCTAATGTGAAAAAATGGATGTGTATTATAAGTTTTAATGAAAAGGGGAGGATAAGATTATGGCAGTCAAAACACGTGAAGAATATCTTGCAGCGCTAAAAAAAATGAGGCCAAATATTTATAAATTTGGAGAGTTGATCGAAGATGTCACTACGCATCCGGCCACAAAAAGAACAGTAGAAAGCCACGCCCGGGCTTTTGATGCCGCCAACGACCCGGAGCTGCAGAAGATGTATACCACCACATCGATTTTTACGGGTGAAAAAATTCAGCGCTGGAATTCCATGATGCAGGATGACAGCGCCCTGATCCAGAACATGCGCTTTAAACGCCAGAATTACCGCCGCACCGGAACATGCACGGGTGCGGTGTGTGTGGGCTGGAATGCCATGAACGTCATGTGGGCTGTTACCGAAGACATGGATGCGGAATACGGCACGAATTACAAGGAACGCTTGAAAAAGTGGATCCTGCATGCTGAAAAAGAGGGGCTGACCGTGGCGGGTGCACTGACGGATGCCAAAGGTGACCGCAGCAAATCGCCGTCCCAGCAGGCCGAACCGGACACCAACCTGCACGTGAAAGAGGTGCGCGAAGACGGTATCGTCATTCGCGGGGCCAAGCTGATGATCTGCGGCACGGCGGCTGCTCAGGAAATCTTCCTGCTGCCGGGCAGCGGCTACAAGGATCCGGACAAGGATTACGTCCTGGCCTGCGTGGTTCCCCGGGACATCGAGGGCTTGACCATCGTGGAAGCGCGCCATCCCAGCGATAAAAGGGAACTGGAGGACACAGCGGACGTGGAAGTGCCGTCTACGGGGATTACCCAGGGGTGGTTGCTCTTTGACGATGTCTTTGTACCCAACGAACGCGTGTTCATGTGTGGCGAGGCCAAGTATTCCGGCAAGGCGATCCAATATTTTACCGCCAACTACCGGGCCTGCATCGGCGGCTGCGTCACCGGACAGGGCGATGTCATGATCGGGGCTTCGATCCTGATGGCGCGGGCCAACGGCTTGAAGACCAAGACGTTTATGAATAAACTGGTGGACATGAGCATCAACAACACCGTGACCTTCGGGCTCGGGGCGGGTGCCTGTGCGCTGGGTTTCCAACATGCATCGGGATCGTTCTTTGCCGACCCCCACACCGCCCACACCAATAAAGTGATGGTGGCAACCCTGCCGTATGAAGTCAAACGTTTGACTCAGGAGATCGGTGGTGGTATCGTTGAAACCGGTTGCATGCCGTCGTATGCGGATGTCTCTCATCCTGAATACGGCCCTTTTCTGAAAAAATGTATCAAAGCCGGCGACTGTTCGGCGGAGACGCGCTTCAAGGCGGCACGATTGTCTGAATGGCTGACCATCGGGGCCGGCGTTCCGGGCTGCATGCACGGGGGCGGTTCCCCGGATGGCGCCAAGCTTGTAGTACGGTTCACGACACCCATGGAGGAGTATGCCGACTACGCCCGCAATATCATCAATATCGAGGAGGAGGTGAAAGATCCGGGCAATAAATAGATGAAATCGCACATTCTTCAGTCGTATCATGAAGACACAGATATATTGCCGGCTGGAGAAGCTTTTAATTGAACGTATTTCGACTTTTATTCATCAATAATAGCAAAGGAGATTAACATGTCAGAACTATCGAAATTAACAAAATTGTTTAACCAGAACAAAATTAGCAGAAGACAGTTTATTTCCCAGGTTTCAGCGCTGGGTCTTGCGGTTACCCTTTCTCCCGCACTGCTCGCAGGTACCGCCCAGGCTTCGGCCCCCAAAAAAGGAGGACGTATTGTATTAGGGATGTCGGGTGGGTCAACCACGGATTCCATGGATCCGGGAACACTGGTTTCCAACATGAACCAGAATGTCAACTGGCAGATAAGAAACTGCCTCGTGGAAATCGACCACAATTTCAGTGTCATTCCTGAACTTGCCGAGTCCTGGGACTCGACGCCTGACGCAAAAGTGTGGTCTTTTAAACTGCGCAAGGGCATAGAATTTCACAATGGCAAAACCATGACAGCCGAGGATGTGGTCTTTTCCATCAACCACCATCTGGGGGAAGACTCTAAATCTGCGGCTAAGGGCTATTTGAAGAGTATTGAAAGCATTAAAGCGGACGGAAAAAATGAAGTTGTTTTCACGCTTTCCGGGGGCAGTGCTGATTTTCCGTTTATCATGGGTGACTATCACTTAGGTATTTTCCCCGCCGGAACTAAGGGCCCGGAATTCGAAAAAGGCGTTGGTACCGGGGGATATATTCTGGAGGAGTGGGAACCGGGTGTCAGAGCGTTTTCAAAACGCAATCCCAATTACTGGAAAGAAGGCCGAGCCCATTTTGATGAGATCGAAACCCTGTCGATTACGGATACCAATGCCAGGACAAATGCATTGAAGACCGGGGCGATCAACTACATGGATCGGTGTGAACTGAAAACCGTGCATCTCATGAAAAAATCACCCGGCATAAATGTCCAGGCAATAACGGGAACAGCCCACTACACCATCCCCATGCTCGTCGATAGAGAACCTTACAATGACAACAATGTCCGCATGGCCTTAAAGCTTGCCGTTGACCGTGAAGCATTGGTGAAACAAATATTGCGCGGTTATGGCGAACCCGGCAACGATCATCCCATTGCACCGGTCAATAAATACCATGCCAAGAACCTGGAGCAGAGAAAATATGATCCGGACAAGGCCAAATTTTATATGAAAAAAGCGGGCATGCTCGACCATACCTTTAACCTGCATGCTGCCGATTCCGCTTTTGCCGGAGCAGTGGACTCTGCCGTCCTCATGAAGGAACAGGCTAAAAAAGCCGGTATTAACATCAATGTTGTCCGGGAGCCTGATGACGGGTACTGGAGCAATGTCTGGATGAAAAAAGAGTGGTGCATGTGTTACTGGGGTGGACGTCCCATCGAAGACATGATGTTCTCGGTGGCCTACTCAGACGGGGCTCCCTGGAATGATACCCACTGGAGCAATGCAAAATTTAACAAACTGCTGATCGATGCCAGAGCCGAGCTGGATACGGGTAAACGCAGAAAGATGTACGAAGATATGCAGGAAATCTGCAGGAATGACAGTGGAACGGTTGTTCCCATGTTCAACCAGATGGTTGAAGCCAGTTCAGACAAGCTGGCCCATGGACCTATCTCAGGGCACATGGCTCTGGATGGTATGCGAATTGGTGAACGCTGGTGGTTCAAATAACAACCATGGTTGGACGACGGTTATGAATTCGTGACGCATTGATTTTGTACCCGCCATTCATCGAATAAATCAAGAGAGGCAAATTATTTAATTTGTCCCTTTTGATTTTTAACACTTGATAGCGTATATAACAGTTGTCATATATGCTCGGTTGGAATTTATTCCGCACACATAATGCAGTGTTGACATATCAGCTTAAATTATTAAGTGATCGTCACAACCGTTACTAATGGAGGCAGCATGCGGCGTTGGATAAAAGTGAGTCTTGGGATACTGGCAGGTATTGTCATTGCAGTCGGCATCGGAGCGGGTTGGTTCGCCGGCAAAACAGGCCCCATCGGTTCCGGTTTCGTGGCCAAGTATCTCTGTTCGAGCACCTTTATTTCCGGTCGGGATCCGGAAACGGCTTTTGCCGAGGATGTGAAGCCGGCAAATCCCCTGGCTGCCTTTGCCGGTTATACCATAGATCGCGAGGAAAAGTCGGTCACCGGCAATTTATACGGAATGTTTGACCTGAAAGCTATTTATCGCGAGGGGTGCGGTTGTTCCCTGATCGTGGGGACAACCGAAAAGGAGATGCACGCCCAGAAGCTGGTGCCGCCCGGTTTTGCAGGCAGCCGTCCCATGCATCGTGAGGATCTTGCCTGGCCCGAAGGCAGACGAGCAGCAGGCAGCGACCCGCTTGTCGGTGTCGATATGGTCAAGGTTGCAAAAGCCATCGATGCGGCCTTTGCCGAACCCGGCCCCGACAACCTGAGAAAGACCCGGGCGGTGGTGGTCGTGCATGATGGGAAGT
>JAFDAT010000451.1 GCA_019313725.1 Deltaproteobacteria bacterium | reverse complement strand
TTAATCGTTGACGAAAAAATCGCATTGATCGACACCGTCAAAAGCCACTTTGCCGATCAGCTTTTCAATAATATTGCCAAGGTTGTCGACCCGGCTAAAATTGACCTGGTCATCAGCAACCACACGGAGATGGACCATTCCGGAAGCCTACCGCGGGTCATGCACCGTATTGGTGAGGACAAACCCCTCTACTGCTCCAAAATGGGGGCCAAAAACCTGCCTAAACACTTCCCCCACAAATGGAATTACCAGCCGGTCAAGACCGGGCAGGAATTGAGCCTGGGCCAAAGAACCCTGACCTTCCTCGAAACAAGAATGGTCCACTGGCCGGACAATATGTTCACCTACCTCAAGGAAGATAAGATTCTGTTCTCCAGCGACGGGTTTGGACAGCACTATGCCGGCTTCGATAAATTCGATGACATTGCCGGGGACGAGATCATGTACCAGGCCAAGAAATATTTTGCCAATATTTTGCTCCTCTACTCCCCGCTCATTCTCAAACTGCTCAAAAAAGTGTCCGACCTGGGGTTGGAGATTGATATGATCTGTCCCGACCACGGCATTATCTGGAGAAAGGACCCTGGCAAAATCATAGAAGCCTATGCCAAATGGTGCAACCAGGAGGCCGAGAAAAAAGCGGTCGTCATCTACGACACCATGTGGAACAGTACCAAGACCATGGCGGAAGCCATTGCAGAAGGAATTGCCGACCAGGGTGTGAGTGTCAGACCGATCCATATCAGGAGCAGCCACCGCAGCGATATCATGACCGAGGTGCTGGATGCCAAGGCCGTCATCGTCGGCTCCCCGACGCTGAACAACCAGATGTTTCCGACCGTAGCCGACACCCTGACTTACATGAAAGGGCTCAAACCGCTCGGCAAAATCGGGGGGGTATTCGGGTCCTACGGGTGGAGCGGAGAATCCGTCAAATTGATCAAAGACGAACTCGAAGCCATGAATTTCGATATCATCGAACCCGGCATGAAAATTCAGTATATACCCGATGCTGACAGCCTGGAGGCCTGTTATGCATATGGAAAAGAAATTGGACAGGCCGTTGAAAAAGCCTGTGCTTGATATCGGGCTGTGCACACTCTGTGAAGGTTGCATTGAAATGGCGCCATCGGTCTTTATGCTGAATAATGCGGGGTACATCGAAGTCGTCGACCTGGATAGCTATCCCGAAGATGCGGTTGATGACGCCATTAAATACTGCCCGGAGGATTGCATAAGTTGGGAGTAGTTACCTGGATCCAGAGTAACAGGTCAATAAACATGGGTAAGAGTTACTGGATTCCCGCCTCCGCGGGAATGATAATTGGGTGTAAGATCCCGTCATTCCCGCGGAGGCGGGAATCCAGTGCTTAGCCACACAATTGATTGCCTGAACTTACTGAGAATGTACGATCCAAAGAATCCAACTTTAAACCGACCAAAAAAGTTTGATGCTGGAATTCAATAAAAAAATCTTTGTGTCCTTTGTGCCTTTGTGGTTCCGGTTTTTCAGAAATTAGGAGATTTATTCATGCAAAAAATAGCCCTCTTTGTATTCAACGGCGACCCCATGTGTTTCATTCACGTGCTTTTGAATGCGCTCGATCTGGACAAGAAAGGGCACACAGCCACAGTGGTGATCGAAGGGGCGGCAACCCGGCTGATCCCCGATCTTGCCAAGCCGGATAACCCCTTGCACGCCTTGTGGGAAAAGACTAAATCCGCCGATCTCATCGCCGGCGTCTGCAAAGCCTGCGCAGGAAAAATGGGGACACTGGACGACGCCAAAGCTGAAGGTCTTGAACTTCTGGCCGACATGAACGGGCATCCGTCCATATCCGGTTACCTTAAGGACGGCTTCGAGGTCATCTCCTTTTAGGTAGATACCCGGATCCGGAGGGCGTGTCGAAGATCCCGGCCTGCAGGGGCACTGGTTATACCCTATCAGGGTTGACAGCTAATATTGTTTAGAATTTGGTGAATTAGAATTTAGATTTTTTTTTAAGTCATAATTCCGAAAATCTATATGGGTACCCGTCAATTAAAAAAAGAGATTCTCAGACTCCTCACCAATACCGATTTCCAGGAAAACCTTGCAACCCTAAAAAATATCCCTGCCAGACAGGCGGTAAACCCGCTGTTCTCCTTTTTCTACGCTACAGATCCGATCATAAAATGGCATGCTGTCACTGCCATGGGACAAGTCGTCTCGAATTTGGCAAATGAGAATATGGAATCGGCCCGTGTTATCATGCGCCGCCTGGTCTGGAACCTGAACGACGAGTCGGGCGGCATTGGCTGGGGATCGCCAGAGGCCATGGGTGAAATCATGGCTAACCACAAAAAGCTGGCTGAGGAGTATCACCGCCTGCTGGTTTCTTATATAAGGCCCGACGGGAATTTTCTGGAACACAAAGAACTGCAGAAAGGGCTGCTGTGGGGTCTGGCGAGGTTGGCCGGTATTCGGCCGGAGTTGGGCAAGGATGCCGGCCCTTTTCTCGTGCCCTACCTGGAATCGGCCGATGCGGAACACAGGGGACTGGCCGCGATGGCGGCCGGAGCACTCAAAGAGGAGAGTGCCCGGAATGCGCTCGAAAGAATTTGCTTGGATCGCAGTGAAATCTGTGTTTACCGGGATCGCAGCTTCGAGCGGATCAGCGTCGGCCGCATTGCTGAAAACGCGCTCACGCGCTTTTAAAATTCCTGAAAAATGGAATTCAACTTTCCTTTAAGTGGTTTTAATTTATTTTTTTAAGTCTCGATAATAATTTTGATGGGGGCCAATCATTATCAATTCAAGGTTTTCGGAGACCATTCGATATGCTAAAAGATACTGACAGAAATCTATTGTAGAA
>JAFDAT010000093.1 GCA_019313725.1 Deltaproteobacteria bacterium | reverse complement strand
TTGCGCAGCGGTACCAGCCGCATGCGCATGATAAAGGCCACGGGGTTGAGGTCACCCAGGTCGTGGGCAAAGCGAACCTCGTGATAGCTGCGATCGGGTTGGTTGTAAAGGTCGAATTTGGGGTCCTGCCAGTTGAACGTTCCGGCATCAACGACCGCACCGCCTATTCCCGTCCCATGGCCGCCAATCCATTTGGTCAGTGAATGCACGACGATATCGGCCCCGTAATCGATACTCCGGAACAGATAAGGTGTGGTGAAGGTGGCGTCCACGATCAGGGGCAGGTTGTGGCGTTGGGCGATGGCGGCAACGGCCTCGATATCGGTGAATTCGAGCACCGGATTGCCGATGGTTTCAATGTAGATTGCTCGCGTGTGCTCATTGATGGCCGGCTCGAAATTACCGGGATCGCGCGGGTCCACAAAACGGGTGTGGATACCGAACTGGGGCAGAATGGCATCGAACATGGTGTAGGTGCCGCCGTACAGGTTGTTGGCCGACACGATCTCGTCCCCGGAAGAACAGATGTTGATGATGGCATAGTAGACGGCGGATGTTCCCGAAGAAAGGGCCAGGGCCGCGGCACCGCCTTCGAGGGCGGCAAGGGTGCTTTCCAACTGGTCCTGGGTGGGGTTCATGATGCGGGAGTAGATGTTGCCCGGCTCTTTCAGAGAAAACAGATTGGCGGCATGCTCCGTACTGTTGAACACATAGGAGGAGGTCCTGTGTATGGGTACTGCGCGTGCATTGGTGGCTGGGTCAGGAGCCTGACCGGCATGCAGGCAGAGCGTTTCAAATTTATAATCATCGTTCATGGACTGTCTCCTTTGTTATCTTGCACATTCCAAAATTATTGTCGATACATTTAGATGCCACAATATGGAATATCAATGGGTCTAAATCAATACCAAAAATCTGCCGGGATATTAAGCACCGAATATACGGATTTCAGATGCAATTCTGCTCAAGAATATCACCCTGAATACCCACCACCGTGTAATTGATCGGTATCTTTCGCTGGGCATTTTCAACCGCGTTCCTCGTCAGATTAAGCAATCCGCCGCAGCAGGGGACCTGCATGATGAGCACGTGCAGTGAATTGATACCGGCATCATCTACCCAGGATGTGATTTTTTGAGCGTAGATATCCTGGTTGGAATCCAGTTTGGGGCAGGCAATGGCCAATGTGTGGTCTTTTAGAAACTCACGATGAAAATCACCCAGCGCATAGGCAACACAGTCGGCGGTCAACAGTACGTCCGAATCCTGATAGTAAGGTGCTGTGGGAGATATTAGGTGCAGCTGTACGGGCCATTGCGCCAGCTGGGATTGAATTGTCCCGGCGATTTCGCCGGCCGAGGCATCAGCATTTTTTTCGAAAGCAAGCATCCGGGAACCCGGGCACGAATGAAACTCTGACATGATCATTCTCCTTCCTGAAGTTAAATTCCTTCTTTGATTGTACGTCAGGCCTAGCCGGAGGCCTAATCAGGGTTAATTACCGCTGCTACCCGCTTAAGCAATTCCGCTTCCTGGTCTTCTGATATCGGATGCAGCGATACGATATCTTTAAACAGGCATGTGCCGACTTCACAGGCACTGCAGCCTATTCCGTAATCATTCAGGATATCCGCAACTTCTGGGTATGCATCGATGATTTCTTTTACACCTTTGTTCAAATAGTCATTCATTCCTATCCCTATTCTCTTTTCTGTATTGAAATGCCGTCTCAACTGATTTATATAAAACATACCACTTTGTGTCATCATTGTAATTGACTTAAGTCAATGTGTTTTCAACCGATAGCTGAGAAATTAAAATAGGGTGTAAGCTCTGTAAATGCGTGCCATTCCGGCAACAGGGAGAGATTGAATGAAAGCGACTGAGATACTAGCAAAGGAGCATCACCTCATCCTGAGGGCCCTGGATACGTTCACGCTCGCCAAAGCGAAGCTTGAGAACGGGGATTATCCTGAGATGATGTTTTTTAAAAAGGCTGTGGAATTTTCAAAAATATTTTCAGACGAATTCCACCACTTTAAGGAAGAGTACCTCATGTTCGGGCTGCTGGCCCAAAAAAAAAATGGCGCTCTGGATCTTGAAATGGGCGCTTTGCGCTATCAGCATGAAAGAAACAGATTTTTTCTGAAAAATATTGAGCATTCAATTGATGGATACAACCTGCATAACGAGATCGCCATAACAACGCTTCTGGAAAACCTGGCATCCTACATTTCGATTTTACGCCGGCACATCCACAAGGAAGATCATCTGTTTTTCAAATTAGCAGACCAGGAGCTTACCCAGGCTGAACACAACACTCTTACGGACCAGTTTTTGCTCGAAGATCAAAATGCCGACGGCCATGAAATCTACGAGCGTAGTCGCAATCTTGTGGACGAAATGCAGACCATGATTTAGCAGGCTTCTGTGCTGAAGCAATGTTTTTCCAGAATCACGCGGGATGATACGATATGCAATATGGGAAGCTTAACTGCTGGGAGTACAAAAAATGTGGTCGAGAGCAGGGGGGCAGATTGGCGAGCGGCATATCTGTTTGTCCTGCAGCTTCGGACGCGTCATTCGATGGTATCAATTCAGGTGAAAATGGGGGTAGGTTCTGCTGGGCCGTTGCCGGGACCTGCTGTGCCGGTAAGGTGCAGGGAACCTATGCGGAGAAACGTGAATCCTGTATGGACTGTGAGTTTTACAAGACGGTCTGTGCCGAGGAGGGTACCGCAAACCTGCGTACAAAGTTGTTAAGGTTTGTGCCCCCGGGTTGCGGCAGGTCGATTCTCCGGGGCATGACCTTAAAGCACATCAAAAAGGGAGAGCGTTTTATCAACCAGGGCGATAGGGGGGATGCATCCTACATCATTCAACGCGGATCGGCACTTGTCGTGGTGGAGAAGGAAGGCGAATTTCACCCGGTCGATCACCGTGGAGAGGGTGATATCCTGGGCATGTCTGCCCTGTTTACAGGAGAGCCGAGGCATGCACACGTGGAAGCCGAGTCCGATATGGTCGTATGGGTCATCAGCAGGGAAGAATTTAATGATATCTCGGCAAATGACCCTGATCTTCTTGAGTTTTTGACTGAAATAGTAGCCGATCGTTTTGATTCAAAAAGACCGCTTGCCGAGAGAACCATCGGCAAATACATCGCCACCGGCATCATCGGTCGTGGTGGAAACAGCATTGTTTACAAAGGCGTACACAATGAAAGCGGCATTTCGGTTGCCATTAAGATGATGCGCCATAATCTTTCCATGCGGCCGGAATTTTTTAACAATTTTCTTAACGAAGTCAAAATTATTT
The DNA here is from genome assembly GCA_019313725.1 of Deltaproteobacteria bacterium. Taxonomy (GTDB): domain Bacteria; phylum Desulfobacterota; class Desulfobacteria; order Desulfobacterales; family B30-G6; genus JAJDNW01. Next base: position 6,760 of record JAFDAT010000093.1, on the reverse strand, counting down.
CAAACCTGAACCACAAAAGCATCATCAGGGTGTACGATGCGAAAGAGAGGTTCAAAACGCTCTTTATCATCATGGAACATCTTGAAGGTGAGTCACTAAGCGATATGCTCAAACGTTTGAACAGCATTCCCCCTGACGTTGCGGCAAACATCATCACTCAGATGGGTCATGCTCTTCAATATGCACACAGGCAAGGCATCGTTCACCGGGATATCAATCCGGATAATATATTTGTCCAGAAAAACAGTCGGGTAAACCTATTAGATTTCGGAGTGGCCTGCCCGATCGGTACGGATGACTATTTTTCCGGGGGGGCCATGCCGTACCTGGCTCCCGAACTTTTAGACGGTGATCCGGCGGATCAGCGGAGCGATATCTACTCACTCGGTATCACAGCCTACGAACTCGTTACCGGCAAAAGACCATATCCTGAAGAGAACACGGGTGATCTGATCAAGATAAAGCGTTCAATGGATATTCCGGATCCATCTGAAAGGGTGTCCGGATTACCGCAGAATTTACGCAGGTTCATATGCAAATCCTGTATCCGCGATCCTGATAAAAGATACCAGGACATGGCACAGGGGCTGGATGACCTTCTCACCCGTGAAGGAGCGAGTGCCTTCTCAATCAGGGCAGGAGAGACCATATGAAATCCGGAAAAATAAATTGCTGGGAAGCGTTAAAGTGCGGAAGGGAACCCGGGGGTGTCAAGGCAAAGGACCTGGGCATATGCCCGGCTGCCGTCGATGCCACGTTTGATGGTTTCAACCAGGGCTTAAAGGGAGGCAGGCTCTGCTGGCTGATAGCCGGAACATTCTGCCGGGGAGAGGCCCAGGGAACATTCGCGAAAAAGCAGGTTTCATGCAGGAACTGCAGCTTTTACGAACAGGTCCACCTCGAGGAAGGAAGCGCAAAACTATCGGGTGGATCGATAGATGCCTTTGCCATTAGCAATAAGGGTCGTGTACTTACGTATAATGATGACAGGTATTTCATGAAAATACTGGAAGATGGTTCAATATTGCTTGGAGTAGCGGACGGATTGGGCGGAGAGGTGTCGGGTGACTATGCTGCAGAGATTATGACCGGCAGGCTGGCAGGAATTCGCTCGGTCAAGAAAGGGTTCGAAACCAGCCAGTTGACTGCCTTTGCTAAAGAGAGTGATAAAGCAATTTCGGCAGAATCGATAAAATACCCGGACCTGGAGGCGATGGGGACAACGCTGCTTTGTGCGGTTATTCGGGAAGGCCAGGCGCACTGGGTTCATGTCGGTGACAGCCGCCTTTACCTTTTTCGCGACACCGGGCTGTTCCAGATAACCGAGGATCAGACCCTTGCCAGGTTTCTGGTTAACGAGAAAGAAATTAGACCCGAGCAGGTGCCTACACATTATTCCAGGAATGTTATGGATCAATACATTGGGTGCGGGTACTGTGAGCCAGAATCCAGCAGCCTGCGCTTAAGACAACGGGATTTGATAATTCTTACGACAGACGGGCTTCACAAAACCATTTCCGGCGAAAAAATGACGGAAATTCTCAGAAAGGGCAGCAGTATCGAATCCCGGGCAAGGTTGCTGCTCGGGGCAGCTCTGGAAAATGAAGGCGACGACAACATTACCATTGTACTGGCCGAAATTAACGACCACCAGCAGGTTGATAATGATCTGTCTTTTTGAAAAATATTAGAACAATCCAAGGAGTGCGAAATGAATTATTTCAGAAAGATGAAAGGTATTCAGAAAAGCCCACCGGCCGTTTCCCTGTCTGAAATAGCCTGGTCCTGGATCGGCGCTTTTGCAGGCATATCCGCAGTCGCCTTCATTCATCACAATCTCCTTGACCACAATGATCTGGTCATGATTATCGGTTCTTTCGGAGCTTCGGCTGTTCTCATCTACGGTGCCATCGGAAGCCCGCTGGCCCAACCGCGGAATCTTGTCGGGGGGCATATTATTTCGGGCATTGTAGGCGTAGCTTCCTACCAGATGTTTAACGGTATGCCGTGGTTTGCCGCAGCGTTTGCCGTGGCGACTGCAATCGCGGTCATGCATGCTACGAAAACCCTTCATCCCCCCGGCGGGGCTACTGCCCTGATTGCCGTTATTGGAAGCGCGAAAATCCACGACCTTGGTTTTCTATATGCACTGATCCCCGCCGGAACCGGGGCCATTGTCATGCTGTTTGTAGCGCTCATGATCAACAACATACCGAAAAGCCGGAGGTATCCGCAGTTTTGGGTATAAGAACAGTCAGGTATTTATATTGAAAAGTCGCCGTGCATTGGCCGTTGTCGCGGCGGCCAGTGTTTCCGGGCCTTCCTGCCGGACTTCCGCCAGTTTGAGCAGAACGGATTTGACAAAGGCCGGTTCATTGCGCCGGGTTTTGTTTTTCTGGGGTGCCGGTGTCAGATAGGGAGCGTCGGTTTCGATCAGCAGGCGGTCCATAGGAATTTTCGGCACGAGACCCCTCAGGCCGGCCCCGCGAGTCTTGATGGTCAGGATCCCGGTGATGCCGATGTAAAATCCAAGGTCGAGATAGGCCGAAAGATCGGCTTCGTTTCCGCTGAAACAGTGTACGACCCCGTTTCTCTGTGCGTTGGGATGGGCCTGTAAAATTTCCAGAAACCTTCCCTGGCTGTCGCGTTCATGAAAAATCAGCGGCAGGCCCAGATTGTCCGCCTCAAGCACCTGCCGGATAAACCAAAGCTCCTGGTCTTTTCTCGGGGAATACATGCGGTTGAAATCCAGGCCGGTCTCGCCCCATGCCCGCACTTTGTCATGTTCGGCCAGGCGGCTTAATTCGTTCATGACCGTATCGTTGCAGCTTTGGGCATCGTGGGGGTGGACCCCCACCGAAGCGTACAAACCGTCGTGTGATTCGGCCAGATCGAGGGTACGCAAAGAGCTTTTCAGACCAACGCCCACGGTCATCATTTCAAATACACCCACATCCCGGGCGCTTTGGATGGTATTCTCCAGATCCTGGGCAAAAGTGCGGTCATCCAGGTGGCAATGGCTGTCAAAAAGTTTCATTTCATTGGAAACAGGCAACAGTTCGATCTCCCTAAATAGAGGTCTTGACTTTTAACATTTCATCTTAGTATTCACAATCATTTTGTATTGCATTCATTATGAGTATATGATTATATCCAATTTTTGCAAAGCCTGGAAGGAGTACCATCGACACGTTCAACCCAGGCAATAAACGGAGGTGACTATGTTTAAAATAATTAGACGCGAAGAGATGGCCGAGGGCACGGTTATATTGAACGAAATCGAAGCCCCCTTGATTGCGAAAAAAGCCAGGCCGGGCCAGTTCGTAATCCTGAAAGCCAACGAAACCGGCGAGCGTATTCCGTTGACCATGGCGGAGACAGATCCGGAAAAAGGCACCATTACCATTATTTACATGGTGGTCGGCAAATCGACAGCGCTTTTCAGGGATCTGAAAGTGGATGACGGGTACCAGGACGTGATCGGCCCCTTGGGAAAAGCCACCCACCTGGAAAAAGTGGGCAAAGTGATCTGTGTGGGCGGCGGGACCGGTGTTGCCGTGCTGCATCCCATCACCAGGGCTCTCAAGGAGATCGGCAACGACGTGACCTGCATCATCGGTGCACGCACCAAGGACCTGCTGATACTGGAGGAGCAGATGAAAGCAGCCTCCAATGACCTGCGCATCTGCACGGACGACGGTTCCTACGGGCATCATGGTTTCGTGACCCAAGTCATGCAAGAGGTGCTGGACCAGGGCGGTGTGAAACTGGTGGTCGCCATCGGGCCGGTTCCCATGATGAAGGCCGTGAGCAACATCACCAAGGGCTATGACGTGGAACTTCAGGTCAGCCTGAATCCGATTATGATTGATGGAACGGGTATGTGCGGCGGCTGCAGGGTTACCGTGGGCGGAAAAACCAAGTTCGCTTGTGTGGATGGACCGGAGTTTGACGGGCACAAGGTCAACTTCGATGAGCTGATGCTGCGGTTGGGTTCCTATCTCGATGATGAGAAAGAGAGCCATGATCACTATTGCAGGGTGAGAGGAGAGTAAATCGTAAAAAAAACAATCACGAAAACACGAAATCTGAAAAACACGAAAATATTCATGGTCTTTTTCGTGATTTCGTACTTTTCGTGATTTCGTGATAATAGGTCTTTTTCTTTCCGGTTTATCTGGGTTGGGGAGAGCTTACTCAAAGAAGTGTGAGATAGTGAGAAGGCCACACAGCGTATGGCTGCGGGGCAATTTTATCGGTGGAGGAGAAAATGGCAGAAACGGCAGCAAAAAAGGCTAAAAAAGAAAAAATACCCCGGCAGGCCATGCCGGAGCAGGAACCCAAAGTCAGGGCCAGAAATTTTGAAGAGGTTCCCACGGGCCAGAGTGCCGAGGCGGCCATGCAGGAGGCGGCCAGGTGCCTGCAGTGCAAAAAGCCGGCATGTGTTGCCGGCTGTCCGGTGGAGATCAATATCCCTGCGTTTATTCAACAGGTGAAAGACGGTGATTTTACCGCTGCGATTACCACCATCTGGGAAACCAATGCACTACCCGCGGTTTGTGGCCGGGTCTGTCCCCAGGAACTGCAGTGTGAAGGTGTTTGCATCGTGGGCAAGAAGGGGGATCCCGTGGCGATCGGGAACCTGGAACGGTTTGTCGCCGATTATGAACGCAAGCACAGAGAAGCCAAACCCCCTGAAAAATCGGAACCTACCGGCAAAAAGGTCGCCGTTGTCGGCTCCGGGCCTTCGGGCCTGACCGTGGCCGGGGATCTTGTTCTCAAGGGACACGAAGTGACCATTTTTGAAGCCTTTCACAAACCCGGCGGGGTGCTGGTATACGGCATTCCGGAATTCAGGCTGCCCAAAGAGATCGTGTTTTCCGAAGTGGCCGGCCTGGAGAAACTGGGCGCAAAGCTGGAATGCAACGCCGTGGTAGGGCGATCCGTGACTATCGAAGAACTGTTCGAAGAAGGCTATGACGCCGTATTTATCGGCGTCGGCGCCGGCCTGCCCCGGTTTCTGAATGTGCCCGGCGAAAACCTGATCGGTGTCTTTTCCGCAAATGAATACCTCACCCGCTCCAACCTGATGAAGGCCTATCTGTTTCCCGAGTATGACACGCCGGTCATTCAAGGCAAAAATGTCGTGACCCTGGGTGCCGGAAATGTGGCCATGGACTCTGCCAGGACCGCATTGCGGCTGGGGGCTGATACATCGCGCATCGTTTATCGTCGTTCCCGGGACGAAGTGCCGGCAAGAGGTGCCGAGGTACACCACGCCGAGGAAGAGGGTGTCGATTTTCACTTTCTGACGGCGCCCACAAAATTTTTCGGTGATGAAAAAGGACGCATCACGGGCATGGAAGGGCTCAAGATGGAACTGGGCGAACCCGATGCTTCGGGTCGGCGGCGGCCCATACCCATCGAAGGTTCCGAATTCGAACTGGAGTGTGACCTGGTCATCATCGCCGTAGGCGCAAACGCCAACCCGTTGTTGACGCAGTCGACCGAAGGGTTGAAATTGAACAAGTGGGGCTATATCGTCGCTGATGAAGCCACGGGCAAGACTTCCAAGAAGGCCGTCTGGGCCGGGGGTGACATCGTCACCGGGTCCGCCACGGTCATCCTGGCCATGGGTGCCGGACGCGATGCGGCCAATTCCATTCACGATTACCTGACGTGGGGGTGGTAAAATAAAATCGCCTGGGGCGATTTCATGATACGCGGATGCGTCGCTTAAAAAAAGAATGGTCCGGCTTGAAAAAGCCGGACCATTCTTTTTTTAGGGTGCTTTCCTGGTAGCCCGCTGGGTGAAGCCGGCGTAACCTATTCAACATCATCTTCATATCCGTTGTTCTCCTGCCTAAATAAATACCGTATTCGATACGTGTTTAATCCGTCTTGATTTATTTCAGCACTTCTGCCAAAAAATAGGTCGTATATGGCCTATAGGACCTATTTACTACTGCACGGGTCTGCCGCAGGTTACAACCACCATTCTTGAAAAAAGGTGCTTTCAAAATGAATAGACCCAATGGTTTTATCGACCCCCACGGAGGATTTCGATCCTTGAAATCGTATCAGATGTCTGAGATAGTTCACGAAGCAACCGTCAAGTTCTGCGGCAACTGGAACAGCAGTTTCTAGAACACGGTGGTTTTACCGAGAAGTTGTATCGTGCCAGGATAAAAGCACGAAAACGATTCTAATGACTTAAGTATCCGGAGGTACCATTTTATGCTGAAGCAGCATCTGCAGAAATATTTTGGGTTCGACACATTTTTAAAAGGGCAGGAAACCGTCATAAAAAAGGTTTTGGAGCGTCAATCCGCCGCCGCCATTTTTCCCACCGGTGCCGGGAAATCGCTTTGCTATCAGCTGCCGGCCATGCTGCTGCCCGGCATGACCCTCGTGGTGTCGCCGCTTCTCTCCCTGATGAAAGATCAACTGGACTTTTTAAAGGCAAACCAGATTCCGGCCGCACGGCTGGATTCGACCCTGGCAAGGGATGACTACAATTCCATTGTTGCAGATGCAAGGAATGGTGCCCTGAAAATCCTGATGATTTCGGTGGAACGATTTAAGAACGAACGCTTTCGCGTCCACCTGGAAAAGATGCATGTATCCCTTCTCGTGGTTGATGAGGCGCACTGCATTTCCGAATGGGGGCACAATTTCCGGCCTGAATATCTGAATTTACCGATTTACAGGCAAACGTTTGGAATCGATCAGGTCCTGCTGCTGACGGCTACGGCCACCG
>JAFDAT010000092.1 GCA_019313725.1 Deltaproteobacteria bacterium | reverse complement strand
TTGTGATCCTGAAAGTTGGCGTTGCGCCGTTCACCGGTCTTGAAATCGCGGGTAAAGATGCCGCCGTTGTCCAGCACATAACCACTGTAGGTCGAGGGTAAGGCAAAATCTTTTCCGGCACCCTGGCCCCGAGCACAAAAGACTTGGGAGCGGTTTTGAGGGCCTGATCCACCATCTCTTCCGGAATCCGGGCGATTTTACTGTCCTTGTCGACATCGGCACCGTTTTTGGCCGGGATGTCAAGGGCGCGGTCACTGTGATACAGCGCACCGACCTCCCTCAGTATTTTCAAGCTGTCAGCGTGTATGATTTGCTGTTCTTCGGAAGACAGAAACTGACTTTGGGTGATCATGAATGTCTCCTGTGTGTAAAAGGACCGTAAATATAAAGCTGTGCAATATATAGAAAGGAATCTCTAAATTCTAATTTGGGCATTTAGATATTAGAATTTTCCCAATCAGACCATATCCGTCGATACCTGCTTGTGAACAAGCACGTCCCATTCCTTGATGCCCCTGAAGAAGATTTTCCTTTCTTCTTTGTTCAGGACTTCACAGGGAAAAACGCCTGTACGTTTCAGCTGGCCGCGCAGAATGAAACTGGCGGATGCCAAAGGCTATGTGGCCGAGAAATAAAATGAGTACGGTAAAAGGAAATTAAACAGATGAAGTTGACCATCGATTTCCTATATTTTTCATTGTTTGGACAACTGATTTTAATTTATCTGCACCGATACGCTTTGAAATACTGTTAGATCAACCAATCTGCAGTTTTGTCGCTTGATTAAGCACTTTACGTCCTTGCTTGGTCAGCATCACAAGTTTTGCACGCTGATGATTTGGATTCTTTGTTCAGTTTTCAGCAGAAGAACCTGAAATACGCTATAAAACAAGACGGTAAAAATTTACGTGTATTGACTTATATCAATCCCCCGCTCGGCGGCGCGTTTTTCATACCAGTCCATTTCATCGCTGGGCGGCGGCACAATCTCTTCCGGCTGTTTTCGCACCAGCACCATGGCCTCCGATGGGCAGGTTGAAACACAAAGGCCGCAGCCAATACATTTTTCACGGATGACCCGATATGCATCGTCTTCCGTTTCTATGGCGTTTACCTGGCAGCGTTCATCCATGCAGGTGCCGCAGGCAATGCACGCATCCGGATCGATCTCTGCATAATAATAGGAATTGATGACATCGGTAGCGTTGATGCCCAGATCGTTGATCGACCTTAGAACACCACAGCAGCAGCCGCAGCAGTTGCAGATGAAAAAATGTCCACTGGCGACATTCCAGGTCATGTGCACCAATCCGGCTTCTTCGGCTTTATCGAGTACGGCATAGGCTTCGGTTTTGGAAATGGCCCGCTGGTGTTCGGAATTATCGAAAACACCGGGTATGGGTGCACACGCCATACAGATTTCCAATGGCTTGTCGCAGCCATTATCCAGCAGTCGCTTTTCTTTTTTACACACACAATCGAATACGGCAAAGGACAGGCTGTTTTCGATAATATTCGAGACTTGTTCATAGGGCAGCGTCTGCTGTTTATCCGGGATCTCTTTTTCAACGGGAATGACCTGCATGAGTTGCGGCTTTTTACTGAAGAACTGTCCGGCGAAAACTTCCGCATACGCTTCACACATTTCGGCCAATTCCCGATCCATGTGGGGGCGCTGAAATTCATAAATCCCAAAGACCCAGGGCATCATCTTAAATATTTTGACGCCTTCGATATCAACGCCGAAGATTTGCCCGCGCTCCTGCATTTTAGAGAGATGATCTTCCAGGCCTTCTAACGGGCGCCCGGTTCGCTCCGCTATCTGCTGCACCGTTTCAAAATCCAATTTTAAATCGCAAAACAGCTCGGCATCTTCCGACCGGAATATTTTTTTCAACAGCTTGATTTCCACACCCGAATCAGTTTTCGGATACCCATTGGGAAGCGTATCAAGGACCTTGGCCAGCGTTTGATAAGTTTTTTCGTTCATAATTTACAGCGCACCTCCTATAATATATCCACCGTCAATGTATAGAATCAGGTCTATGAAATCAAGGGCACAAATATTCCCATGGAAATCAGGCAGCCGTACGGGGACATGGGCATAGGGATTCCGGTGAAATTGATTGACAAAGTGTATTGAGATGATAGGGGTATCCACAAGATTTCCCTGTGGCGTATAGACAATATGGCACAGGCAATGTCGATTCCGACAGCATTTCAATGATGCAGGCGAATATCAGGAGATTCCTATGGTATACTTAAATGCCGCGTGCCGGCCGACCCTCATCGGCAGCCTTCCGCCTATGGATGAAGGCAGGGCGCTTGACCTGGTGATGACATACACCCCCCGGATACCGCACTGGGTTCAGATGCCGGGTTCCGGAAAAGAGGGGATGATTCAACAATTTGCCCAGGGACTTCCGGGAATCACCTCCAGGGATAACACGCTTTTCATGGACAGGGCGGGGCCTGCATTCGAGAGTGAATTACTGGATTTTTACGAAGCCTATATGGCAGTCAAAGACGGAAGTCTCAACTTGGACGAATCGCCGTTTGTGCTGGCGTCCGATTTGGCCGGAGGGTTCTTTGCCTTCCTCAGCCGGATTGAACAGATGCAGGAACCGCTCGTGGCGGTGAAAGGCCAGATCACGGGTCCTGTCACCTTCAGCACCGGCCTGAAGAACGAGCGGGGCCAGGCTATATATTTTGATGAACAGGCACGCGATGCCGCCGTTAAAATGATCGCCATGAAGGCCAGGTGGCAGGTTCGGCAGCTTGCAATTTTCGGTGTGCCCGTTGTGATATTTTTAGATGAACCTTCCCTGGCCGGTTTCGGCTCGTCCGAACTCATCGGCCTATCAAAGGAAGATGTGGGTGCCTGCCTCGATGAAGTGTTCGAAGCCGTTCATGCGGAAGGGGGCATTACCGGCATCCACGTCTGTGCCAATACGGACTGGTCCGTGGTCATGGAATCACAGGCCGATATCGTTAACTTCGATGCCTATGGCTATTTTGACCGCTTCATGCTTTACGACAGGCACATCGTCGATTTTTTCAGATCGGGCCGTGTGTTGGCCTGGGGGTTGGTTCCCACTTTAAATACGGAAGACATTGCCGGTGAAGATGCTGATTCTCTGGTAGCCGATTTTTGGGACAAGGTGGACAGGGTTGCCGCGCTGGGGATTGAAACAGCCACAATTTTGTCGCAGTCCCTGATAACGCCATGCTGTGGTGCCGGTTTGCTGACGCTTGCTTTTGCGGAAAAGGTGCTTAAATTGACCAGGGATGTTTCACAAATTATCAGAAAAGAGGTTGATATATGGTAGCAATCGAAAATGGAAGTTCTTTTACCGGGGCGACCCGGTACGTACTGGATGAAGAGTTGGCCAATATCGTCAATATTTCCATGGCCCTCGAGATGCCGCTGCTTCTCAAAGGGGAGCCCGGAACCGGAAAAACCATGCTGGCCCATGCCATCGCGGAGAACCTGCAGATGCCGCTCATCGTTCTGAACGTCAAGTCGAGCATGAAACTCGTGGACGCGCTTTATCAGTACGATACGCTGACGCGGCTGAACGACAGTCGTTTCAGTGATTCGGGCAGGGATGTGAGCAATATAGAAGAGTACATCAGAATGGGCAAAATCGGCCAGGCCTTTACAGCGGAAAAACGGACCGTACTTTTGATCGATGAAATTGATAAGGCGGACACGGATTTTCAGGATGACATGCTGGACGTGCTCGACCAGATGGAATTTGATATTATTGAAATCGACAAAACCAAGGCGGCCCGGAATCGGCCCGTTATCATCATTACCTCCAACGCCAAGAAAGATCTGTCCGACCCATTTCTCGGACGTTGCAATTTTCACCACATCGCATTTCCGGACCCCAAGATGATGCGTAAAATTATCAGGGTTCATTTTCCGAGCCTGGACACCGATCTGATGGAAAACGCCATAGAGACATTCTATGGCCTCAGAGATGTGGATGCTATCGAGAAGAGACCGGCAACACGCGAGCTGATCAACTGGATCCGGGCGCTGGATGCCGACCCGGATTTCAAGCCCAAAAAACTGGTCAAGGGGAAAGTACCCTTTCTGGGTGTGCTTTTCAAGAAAAGCCAGGATTACGGCCGGGTGCTGCAGCATACGGAAAGGCGCAGACTGTTTTAACAAATTTATTCGCGAAGCGATTTTATGTTCATAGAATTTTTTTACAAACTGAAGGAAACAGGAGTGCCGGTGAGTCCCACCTCGTTCCTTACCCTTCACCGGGCGCTGAACCAGGGACTGGTCACCTCCCTGAATGATTTCTACACCTCTGCACGATCCATTCTGGTGAAAAGCGAGCGCTATTTCGATTTGTTTGACCAGGTGTTTGCGCACCATTTCAAGGGCGCGGAAATGCCGGATTACGAGGGGTTCGAGGTCGATGAAATGGCCAGGGCCATGCTCGAGGCCTGGCTCAAGGATCCCAAATCAATGGCCGATGCCCTTGATATGGACGAAGAACAGCTTAAAAAACTATCTCCCGAAGAGCTGATCGAATATTTCAAGGAACGGCTTAAAGACCAGGATGAGGAACACCATGGGGGCAGCAAATGGATCGGTACCGGCGGAACCAGTCCGGTGGGCCATTCCGGTTTTCACCCCGGGGGGATGCGCGTGGGCGGCATATCCCGCAATAAATCCGCGGTCAAGGTTGCCATGGACAGGCGCTATAAAGATTATTCTTTGAGCGGTCCCCTGACCCAGGCGATGATGGGTGAAGCTTTAAAGCGGCTACGCAACATGATCCCATCCGGCCCCAAAGACCGGGTCAATATTGATGAGACCATTTATCAGACCATGCGAAATGGTGGGGAAATTGAGATCATTTTTGACCGGGATTTAAAAGACAGGCTGAAAGTCATCATTGCGATCGACAACGGCGGATGGTCCATGGACCCCTACGTGCAGGTCGTGCAGACGCTTTTTGATTATACCCGGGCCCAGTTCAAGGAACTCAAAACCTATTTTTTCCATAACACCATCTACGGTACCCTCTGGAAAGATGCTGCACGCTACAAGCAACCCGTCAAGCTTGACGAGATCGTCCGCAGCGATTCCGAGACGCGCCTGGTCATCCTGGGCGATGCCAGCATGGCACCCTATGAATTGATGGCAGCGGACGGCTCCATTCACCTGGAGGAACGCAGCGGAACGAGGAGTATCGATTGCCTGCAGTCGCTGGCGGACACCTTTGCTCACAGTGTCTGGTTGAATCCGATCCAGACCAACATGTGGCAGTACACCCAGACCATCAACACCATCCGAAGCGTCTTCCCGATGTTTGAACTCTCCATCGACGGCCTGGAAAAAGCGATCACGCAGCTCATGCTAAAATAAATTCACCAGCGGCGAATTTAGGCAATGCGGCTACGCCGCCAATGAAACCTCTCCCTGGCAGGCTGCGGGGAATTACAGGGTTTGTCAGAGGAATTTTCCGATTGACCCGGCCTTCATGCTTGAAATCTAATTTATAGCGCGCACCCATGGTTTTCTGCCAATCAGCGCTATAAATCCGGCTGCGATAAGGGCCATGGCAAGGGTCATGTGGGCAACCAGCAGGGTTGCTGCCGCCCACATGGGAAAGGCCACGCCGGAAAAATTGTAGATAACCAGAAGCAGGCCCGTGGCAACCAGACCGGCAATAATTGCTGACCTGATAAATCCGGACAGGGTGAGGGCAAAACGCTTCTTCTTTAACAGCAGGTGATCAAACACGACATACGCCGCGATGCCGAGAAAAAGTGCGGAAAAAATGTAGTGGATCAGGTGAGTGGTGTAGAAATCCGCAGACCATGCGAGCCCGGGAATATCGGATATGTAATAGCGTTTATAAATAGGCATCTGGCCAAATCCGGTAAAGGCCAGCAATACCATACTGATGAGATAGAGGTACCACATAAGGGTTTTTCTATTCGGCCCAGATTGATCTTCATTCGCTTTCATCGATTCTCCTCACGCTCTTTCGGTTTGTCGTCACTTTTTTAAAGCCGAGTGATTTGGATACAGGGCACTATTTTGTCATTTTATAAAATTTGCCCACGGCTGCCGCAATTCCGGCGATAGGGGCGATGGCCAGAGCCGCGGCCAGATTGTTGCCGTCTGCCATGTGATCTTTGACGGGTTTTAAATGGGGTTTTCCCTTGCCTTTCTCAATGGCTTTGTTGAGTTTATCAAACGGAACCGGGGAGACGTAGATGGTGTTGGTGCCACCATTTTCCTTTTCCCCGTATATATATCCATTCATCTCTTTGGCCAGTGCATGCGCCTGCCGGATAATGTCGTCACGGGGTCCGATGGTTTGAACATCTTCCGGGCATGCCTCGATGCAGGCGGGTTGTTCACCTTGCGCAATCCGGTCGTAGCAGCGGTCGCATTTGTACATGACACCGTTTCCGGCGAATTTGGGCAAAATGTCAAGGTAGATGCCCAAGCCGCTCTGGCGTTCGGGTATCTTCCAGGGGCAGACCGTTTTACACTTGGCGCCGCCCAGGCACAGATTGTCGTTGATGAGGGCGATGCCGTTCTTCAACTGCTCCGCCGCCCCGAAGGGACAAAGTTTGACACAGGGCGGGTTGGTGCAGTGCATGCACCGTCGGGGTATGTTTACCTCGTGCTCTTCGCCGTTGTGTTCCACGTAAGTGCTCTGAATGTACAGCCAGTTGTAAGGTGTCAGCCTGTCATCGACATCCCTTTTTTCGGACCAGTCCACGTTTTTCGCCCTGGAAGGGACCATCTTCGGGAAAGGCTTTTCAGGTTCAGGGTATTTGCTCTGATTGGTTTCACTGCAGGCCTCGACACAGGCACCGCAGGCGATGCATTTGCTGATATCCAGGAGTGTGGCCAGGTGACCGGTACCATCCGTAATGGAAGCTGCCGCAGGAATACTGCTGGCCGCGAGTGTACCGGCTGCCGCCAGGCCGCCTTTCAGGAATAATCGCCGTGAAATTTGATGTGACATGGTTTCTCCTTCATATTCATAAATCGGCATGTTAAAACTCTTCGTGTCAAATAGTAAGATAATAGCACTTCAAATGTCAGTTTAATTTAACTAGATCCGGCCGCTTTCTGTCAAGGACGGATTCAGATTCGCTTGACCGGAATTGAAATCTTTCCTTAATCTATCAAGATCCGTGCCAATATAGTGACTGTTGTCAGTAATCAGGCGAATCAGCGTATAAATTTTTTAACTATATATTATTATTTATAAAAGTATCTTAACCTTGACCCAATCAAATAATAAAAAGCATTTGACAAGAGCGCTTCGTACATCCTAATATGGCAACGGTAACGTTACGTAACGTTCCTCGGTAAGGGTTGCGGCTATAGCGTTACGCCCGGGCTGGACGCTGGAATGCAAATTATTAGCAGGACAAAATAGCCACCAAGACCCAAAGAAAAGATGGAATTTTTAGCGTCTTAGCGTCTTCGTGGCAAATTAATAAACCCGGCTGGCAGTTCAAATTATGGTACTATTTGCTTGGTGGAGTCTTTGATGGAAAAAGGAAAACAGGAGATACTGGATCCCAGGTTTGCGGGCTTTTTGCTGGATTCAATGGCAGATGGCGTGTTTACCCTGGATGACCAGGGAAGGATTACCACCTGGAATGCCGCCATGGAACGGATTTCCGGGTACACATCGGACGAAGCCATGGGTCGTGCATGCTCAATGCTGAATTTCAATCTCTGTATCGAAAAAGACTGCCCGACAGGTGTAAACGCTTGTGGAATATATACCAAAGGGGCTGTTGACGCCAAGGAGTGCATGCTGAAACATAAAGACGGCCATTCCGTCCCGGTTTTAAAAAGTGCGCGTCTGGTAAAGGATGAGGCGGAAAGGGTTATCGGGATTGTGGAAACGGTTACCGACCTTACCGAATTGAAGATGGCCCGCAGGAGAGCCGAAGAGTTCAGCCGCAGATTGGGAGAGATACACAGGCTGGATAATATCATCGGAAAAAGCCACAACATGCAGCAGGTGTTTGCCTCCATACGTGCGGCTGCTGCCAGTGAGGCGACGATTCTCGTTCAGGGCGAGAGCGGCACAGGAAAAGAGCTGGTGGCCGGTGCTATCCACTACAACGGGGTGCGGTCGGATCGGCCCATGGCGGCGGTGAATTGCAGCGCCCTTTCCGAGTCGCTTCTGGAGAGCGAGCTTTTCGGCCATGTAAAAGGGGCTTTTACCGGCGCTATTCGCGATCGGGTCGGTCGTTTTGAGGGGGCTGCCGGCGGGACCATACTGTTGGATGAAATCGGAGAAGTCAGTCCGTTTATCCAGGTAAAACTCCTGCGGGTTCTCCAGGAACGCGAAATTGAACGGGTCGGGGAGTCTCGACGGCGTAAAATTGACATTCGAGTCATTGCGGCTACCAACCAAGATCTTTATCAGCTCGTCAGGGAGGGAAAGTTCCGCGAAGACCTTTACTATCGGCTCAAGGTGTTTCCCATTTTGGTTCCGCCTTTGCGGGAGCGCAAGGAAGACATACCGCTTTTGACGGATTTTTTTATCAATCAGCAGAACAGGAAAACAGGCAAGCAGATCCGTTCGCTTTCATCTACCGCCATGCGGCTTTTTCTGGACCACCCATGGCCGGGAAATGTGCGCGAACTTGAAAACGCAGTGGAGCATGCTTTTGTGCTCTGCAAGGGTGGGGAAATCGATATTTTTGATCTTCCTGTGGAACTGCGGCAGGCAAAGTACCAGACCCATATATCCAATCCCGATCTTGGTCTGATGGACTCCCGTTCGAGAGGGGCTGGAATCACCAAGGCGGGCTTGATAGAGATGCTGAACCACTGCAACTGGAACAAGGCGGAAGTTGCCAGACAGCTGGGTGTCAGTAGAACAGCTATCTGGAAACACATGAAAAAGTGGCAGATCCCCCTGTCGCCTCAACCGGACACCATGGGAAATGATTGAAGCCCATCATTTCAGCGCCAATCAGTATGTTCATCCGGGAACCGCTAGTTCGTTTAAAAATAAGGTACGTCGAAACATTTATGAGAAGGAGGTAGGCATGCATTCAATCAGGAAATGGGGGCTCATCGGCCTTGTCCTGGCATGTTTGGTAGGGTTTACGGCTTGTGAAAAAGAGGGTGGAGCAGAAAAAGCGGGTAAGAGTATCGATAAAGCGATGAAAGATTTAGAAAAGAAGGTTGAATAATCGAATTTGGAATCGATTCCGAAAGAACGCTCCCCGCAGTACTGGCTGCGGGGAGCGGCTGTTGAAGTGCTTGTGCTGAATCAAGGTACTTCGATCTTTACAAGTAGGCCACCTTCAAAATAAAGAACGTAATGCACACCACCTTTTTCGTAAATCCATTTTTCCAGCTTCCGGCCTACACCCGCACCCTTGTATCCCAAGTCCTGTTTTAATTTTGGTTCGCCGCAGCTGATGAAAATTTCAGCACTTTGGGTTTTACCCTCTTCAGCCCAGGTATTTCCGCATCTGAAATCAGCGCCCGCAAAAGCGGTGGCGCAGACAACGATCATGAAGCTCAAGGTGGTAAAGAAGATAGCTAAGCTTTTCATGTGACCTCCTGATTCGATGATAACGGTTCAGTGTTGATCAGAGTAGTGATTTCAAAATATTACATCTATACGGATTTGTCAAATTCAGGAAAATTTCAATGGTTCGAACCTGTCGGCCACGTGGTGAAACGGCCCGACAGATCCGGAAGAAAGATGTTCTTGACAAAGGCGGCGGGCTTATTTAGTTAGTATACGAAAGGAAGGGCATGGATAAACTTGAAGAGTGCATCATATTTCAGCTGGCCAAGGCGTACCAGAAGGCCCACGGTTTGTTTAAGAAACGCCTGTTGCCTTATGGCCTGACCCCCATCCAGCATTTGATTCTCGAAGCCTTGTGGATGGAGGACGGTCTTTCGCAGAAGGACATCAGCACGCGGCTCGTACTGGACAAGGCAACCTTGTCAGGCGTTCTGGACAGAATGTCCGCGGGGGGTTGGATAACCAAGGAACAGGATCTGGAAGATAAGAGAACGCTGCGTATTTGTCTGACCGGCAAG
>JAFDAT010000450.1 GCA_019313725.1 Deltaproteobacteria bacterium | reverse complement strand
AAGAAGGATCGCTGGTCGTTAGTTCCGACCGGGCTGTTGTCAATTATGCGGCATCCCAGAATGCCGCGACCTTGAGTTCACCCGAATTCATGGAAAAATTGATCATGGCATCCTGGTCGAATGAAAAAGGCATCAGCCCCGACGAGGAGATGAAGGGCTGGAATCCGACGACCCGAAAAAAAGGACCCAACCGCAGGCTTTCAAAAAAAGAGCGCCGGAACCGGTTAAGGGCCAGGAAATTATGAAAAAAATTTGCGTCATCGATGGCCAAGGTGGTGGAATCGGCAGCGCCATCATAAAAAAAATCAAGGAAACATATGGGGAAAGTGTCGAGATCATCGCCCTGGGGACCAATGCCATCGCTACGGCCCAGATGATCAAATCGCGGGCAAATCGCGGTGCTTCCGGTGAAAACTCGATTGTTCAGACCGTGCAGCGGGTGGACGTCATCATCGGACCCATCGGCATTATCATGGCCCATGCCATGCTGGGTGAGGTCACCCCTGCAATGGCGGAGGCAGTTTCACGGAGCCCTGCCAAAAAAATCCTCCTGCCGCTTTCCCAGGAAAATATCGAAATTGCCGGAATCGGGGATGTACCGCTTCCCCGGCTCATCGAGGCTTTAATCAATAAAAATCTTAATTTTTAATAATGGCGGTTATGAGGAAAAACAATGTGTGAAGCCAATGCATACCTGATAGAAGGTGATGAAACCAATTTGATTATGGAAGCCGTGGATACCGTGGAACCGGAAGATGAAGGTATCCGACTTGTCAGTATATTCGGGGACCAGAAGTTTATCAAAGCCCGGATACACGCACTTTCACTCGTGGAACACAAAGTCTATTTAAAAGCCTAACCCCCTGTGTTACCGGGTTGGGATAAAAACTGCCGGCCTTACTACGGGGTTACGTGAAAATTATCATCGCCAAAACTGCCGGGTTCTGTATGGGCGTCCGCCGTGCTGTTGAGATGGTTCTTGACACGACCCGCCGGGAAGATGGCCCTATCTGCACATACGGCCCCCTGATACACAACCCCCAAGTACTTAAAATATTTGAAGAAAAAGGTATTTCCACGCTGAACGAAATTCCGGAATCCGGCTCTGGTCCGATACTTGTCAGAGCCCATGGCGTTCCTCCGGATGCAAAGAAAAAGCTTGCCGAAGCGGGGTTTAACGTCATTGATGCCACCTGCCCCCGGGTCATCAAGGTTCAGACCATTATTCGCAAACACATGGAAAAAGGTTACGCGTCGATCATCATCGGCGACAGGGACCATCCCGAAGTTGTTGGGCTCATGGGATACACCGGCAACAATGGTCATGTCGTCGACAACATAGACGACCTGAAAGCCCTGCCTGAATTCGAAAAAGCCATCATCGTCGCCCAGACAACCCAGAACACGAACTTTTTCGCCCAGGTGATACGCTGGATCGACCATCGGTTTCCCCACTATAAAATTTTCAACACAATCTGCGATTCCACGGAAAAACGCCAGGTGGAAGTAAAACGATTGGCTGCATCGGTGGATGCGCTCATCGTTGTCGGTGGTTACAACAGCGGCAACACCAAGCGATTGGCGGAAATCGCCCTTCAAGCCGGAAAACCGGTCCTGCATGTCGAAACAGAGATCGATATCGATGAGCAAAAGCTTGCCGGCGTGGAGCGTGTGGGTATCACCGCCGGTGCTTCTACGCCCAACTGGATCATCAAGCGCGTTTACCGCAAAATCGAGGCCATGCCTTCAAAGGGACAGGTTGCCTGGCGTCAGGCCGCATACTTTTTACAGAGGACGCTCCTGCTGACCAATATTTACATTGCCCTTGGCGCGGGGGCGCTTTGCTTTGCCTGTGCAAAGCTGCAGGGCGCCCGGAATGTCATGCCCCAAATTTTGATATCCATGCTGTATGTTCAATCCATGCATATCCTCAATCATCTGATCGGCAGAAAGTCTGATCGTTTTAATGATCCCGAAAGGGCGTCCTTCTACGCCCGCAACCTGGTATGGTTATCCGCCCTGGCGTCCGTTGCCGGGGCTGCCGGGCTGTTAACGGCATACACCCTGGGGATGATACCATTTTTGATATTGCTCGTGATGAGTATTTTAGGATTTTCATACAACCTGAGAGTGATCCCGGGAGTGCTGGTGCGCAGCTCCGGTATGAAAAGGCTGAAGGACATTCCCGGTTCGAAAACCGTGCTGATTGCGATGGCATGGGGGGTCGTCACCGCAGTTATCCCGGCATTCGGCGAACCATCGCGCGGTATCGGCCCGGGAACAGTGGCGGCATTTATCTGGGCCTCGGGAATTGTTTTTGTCCGCACAGCGTTTTTCGAAGTGCTTGACATGCAGGGCGACCGTATCGTGGGCAAGGAAACCATTCCGATTTTAATCGGTGCCAAACGATCCATGCGAGTGTTGAAAATAACGCTGATCTTTCTGGTGGCTGTTCTTTTTCCTTTAACCCTTTCAGGTATATTCACGTCCCTTGGATATGGCCTTGCCATCTGCCCCATGCTCATGCTGCTGGTTATGCGGGCAAACGAAAAAGAGTATGTGCTACCGGGGATCAAACTGGAATTCGTTATTGAATCGACCGTTGTCCTGGCCGGGGCGATCACACTTCTCTGGTCCCTGGCGGCCATGTGATACCACACGGTTTTTAATAAAAGGAGTATCATGATCAAAAAAAGAATAAACGATCACTTTAAAGCATTAATGTGTAAGGAAAAGCTTAACAAATTTGAGGATATCTTGTTAAAGCTCTACCGCAGCAATAAAAAACTATAAATATATAAAGCATCCGAGAATTTTCGAATGGAATATGTTACATAGCAAAACAGCATCATATTTCGAGCACGAAAAAATTGCTTTGGACATGG
>JAFDAT010000449.1 GCA_019313725.1 Deltaproteobacteria bacterium | reverse complement strand
GGTGACGGCCCCGGACAGACTGCCCACACCACCGAAAATCACGGCGATAAACGCTTTTATGGTTGGATTCAGTCCGATGTGCGGGTCCACCGATCCTCTCTGGGCTATCCATAAAAAACCCACCAGACCGGCCAGGAGGCCTGAAATAGCAAAAGCTGTTGCCACGACCATATTCGCCCTGATTCCCATGAGCTGGGTGACGGAAAAATTTTCCGCCGCAGCACGGATAGCCAGACCAATAGTCGTTCTTTTTAAAAAAAGCGTCAGGCCTATAACGGTAACCACCGTCAGAATAATCGCTATGGCCTGGTAGGTGCTGATCCCCGAATCCCCGATAGGCCAGAACTTGATCATCCAGGCTGGAACCCGAATGGGCATTCTGAGCGGAGAAATGAAATTGGACCAGCCGGCCTCTAGAATCATTTCCAGCGCAAAACTGGTCATGAGACCGGCTGCGATGGTAGCGTTGCGAATAGGCCTGAAGGCTATCCGCTCCATTAACACAGCGGCGACAATTGCACATATAACGGCAAACATGACGATAATGATGAACGGCATACCCGTGAATGCCAGGAAATACATGGAATACCCGGTAACGGCAATTAACTCCCCATGAGCGAAATTTACCAGGCCTAAGATGGCAAACACCATCGCCAATCCAAGGGCCAGCAACGCATACATGCTGCCGACACTCAACCCGTTTACAACGACTGTAATCAATTCATTCATGGTGACTATGCTTTTCCATTCCCAGATATGTCGATGCTATGTCTTTCGAAGATCTCAACGCGTCACGGCTGCCTTCCAATTCGATCTGGCCGTTAGAAAATACATAGCCCCGGTCAGAAATTTCGAGCGACATTTCGGCATTCTGTTCCACCAGAAGTATGGTCAACCCTTTTTGCCGCAGATCCGCGATGAGCGAAAATATCTGGTCTACAATTTGAGGGGCAAGCCCCAGCGAGGGTTCGTCCAGCAACAGCAGCCGCGGTGCTGACATCAGCGAACGGGCGATTGCCAACTGCTGCTGTTCACCGCCGGAAAGCGTGCCGGCATTTTGAGTGAGTCTTTCTTTCAGGATTGGAAACAGCACAAAGACCCGTTCGCGGGTCTCTTCCACCTGTATCCGATCCTTTTGCGATGCAGCCCCCAGTTTCAGATTTTCTTCAACGGTGAGCCCGGAAAATATGTGACGGCCCTCCGGTGTCAGCGTCATCCCGAGGCGTACGATTTTTTCTGTAGCCATACCGGTAATCGGCTGCCCCTCGAAAAGCACCCGGCCGGAAGCGGCCGGGTGCAACCCCATGATCGCTTTCAGGGTTGAGCTTTTTCCCGCTCCATTCGGACCCAGCAAGGTTACAATTTCTCCGGCTGCAACGGATATGTCGATATTTCTTACAGCCTTAATCGGGCCGTAGTTGACGGACATCTTTTCAAGGGTTAGCATCATCGATACAAGATTCCCTGTCCATGTTAGATGTAGTTTTATTCCAGTATTAAAAACCTGGTCCTTGGGACCGTCGTAGATCCCGCTTTGCAGGGGTCAGAGCCACTAGGCTCTGCCGAAAAATAAATACAAAGTGTCAAGTGATCTAAAATTTAAAGTGATCTAAAGTTGATGAATCGCTGCGCTCTGCTGTTTATAAAAAAGATAGAATTCCTTAACTTTAGGCACTTTAGTTCACTTTAGCACACTCATATGTTATGGCGTCCTCGGCAATCCCTTACCCATCAGAAACGCTATTCCGGTTCGGGAATATCTGCCAATGCCGGTTTAACCCACTTGATGAGCGTTTTTTGCCCGCCTTTCACTTCGCAAAGCGCCACATTGCGGTCGATATTGCGACCGTTTCCGGCATACGTCAATTTGCCGGTTGCTCCCTGAATATCCTTGAGCGAATCCAGGGCTTCCCGAATGGCTTTACCATCGGTCGATCCGGCCTTGAGTACCGCGGCTTCAATAAGTTTAACCGCATCGTATCCCAGGGCAGGCGGAGCAACGAAGTTTTCCTTGCCATATTTTGCCTTGTATTTCTGATTGAATGCTTCCATGCTGCTTCCCGGGTTCGAGAATACGGCCGAAACAAAAACAACACCCTCGGCAACGGCACCCAGTCCAATGCTGCTGGGTTCGTCCACAACATCCGGCCCGAAGTAAGGCGTCGTAATCCCGGCTGAGCGCAGGCTGGTGACCAGGCCGGCATAAAACGGGCCGAAAGTTGCGCTCATAATAACATCGGGTTGCGTGTCAAGTTTTTTAATTTTTCCGACCTCCACGCTGAACTCCTGCTGCGTAAATGACCAGGTACCGGTACCCACCAGCTTCCCACCCATTTTTTCAAAAACCTTGGCAAAATAGACCGGCAGCAGATCAGTATAGGGATCGTCCGGGCAGCGCAGGATGTAAGCGGTTTTATACCCCTTTTCGATGGCGTACTGTGCCAGGGCGGTTCCCTGACGATTGTCGGTAATCGTATTGGTAAATCCGTATGGACCGATAACGGCTGGGATATCCGGCCCGGAAGCGGTTATCGTGACCATGGGGACATTTTTTTTGGCGGTGAGTCCACCCACGACAATTGAAGCCTGCGCACTCCCCGAGCCCAGGATCACATCGACCCCATCTGCCAGGAGTTCTTTTGTCCCGGCTATGGCAGGCCCGGCCTCGCCACGATAGTCTTTAACCGACAGCTTGATCTTATATTTGCCGCCGATGCCTCCGGCTGCGTTGATTTCATCCACCGCCAACCGGACCCCTTCCTCCGCAGGGACATCAAAGGGTGCGGAAAAAGATGCAAAATCAAGAACACATCCGATGTGGACGGTATCACCTTTTGCAAATGTCATGCTGAAAGAACCGGTTATCAGCATACAAACAACAACGACCAT
>JAFDAT010000091.1 GCA_019313725.1 Deltaproteobacteria bacterium | reverse complement strand
GGGCAACCGGCGGTTGGTGGGCAGGGTCAATTGAACAAATTCGGTGCCGTATCGGGAAAGTCGGACCTGCTCAAGGAATACGACTGGGAGGGCAATGAAGTCTGGAGTTGGGAGAGTGACGCTTTCCACCATGACATGTGCCGAATGCCCAACGGCAACACCCTGGTGCTTGCTTGGGAAACGGTCCCGGATGAAATCGCCTCCCGGGTGACCGGCAGCATGTCGCCGGAAAGGATCAAATTTCTCCGGGAGGATCCAGAACTCCTGCAGTTTCTCCTGGGCGGCGTTGGAGTGGGCGGTCGCCCCTCGGTCAACAAAATGATGGTCGATGCCATCTGGGAGATCGACACATCCGGGCAGCCGGTTCATACCTGGCATGCACTCGAGCATCTGGATCCGGAAGTGGATACCTTGTGCCCCCTGGAAGGCGATATGGAGTGGTCGCATGCCAATGCCGTGGAATACATAGGGGACGGCAAGGTGCTGATCAGCTTTCGCGAGTTGAGCTCGGTGTGGCTGCTGGATTGGCCAAGCGGAGACATTATCTGGAAGTTGCCCAGGTATGTCGTCAGCCATCAGCATTCACCGACCATGACGCCGGAGGGGAACATCCTCATATTTGACAACGGCACCCACCATATCATCCAGGGCCGGACCCGGGTGATCGAGTATGACTGGAAAAACAACCAACAAGTCTGGCAGTACGTACCGTCTCCGGTGTTTTCGCTGTTGAGCGGGCATATCGGCGGCTGTGAGCGGCTGGCCAACGGCAATACCTTCATCTGTGAAGGAGAAAGTGGTCGGATCTTTGAAATTACGCCGGAGGGAGATTTCTGCTGGGAGTGGATCAGCCCCTTTATTCATGATTTCAAAGGCGTGAAAAACGTCCAGCTCTTCCGGGCCCATCGATACGCAGCTGACAGCCCTGAATTGAACGGGCGTTCTCTGGACCCAAATACGTACAAGGAATTGAATCAAAAATGGGCGCTTTAATAAATGAGCAGCGAACAACCGAATAGGGTGTACCGGTTTTCCTGAGACTTGAGCACCGTAGGCTTATTCTTTTTTTCAGGTATAATAAACTTGGTCCTCTATGCCAAGTCAGAGCCCTTAGGCGCTGCCGAAACCGAGAATTCAAATTTTAAGCACTAATTTCAAAATCCTAAACAATGCCCAATGACCTAAATTGAAATGATCAAAACAAAATACCAGGCATCCATCGCAAGGCGCACGTTTAGAGCATTTGAGCATTCGAATTTTGGGTTTGTTTCGAATTTAGATATTCGGATTTAGGATTTCGAACCTGCGTAAAGCATAAACCCTTATAGGGTAAAATCAGGGTCGGGCCTTATTGACTCGGGTATCTACTTTCAGGGTCTTTCTACCACGATCGATCGGGACCTGTAATTCCCGACCGTATAACCTTTCATTGAAGAGGAGGAAAAGATGAAAAAGATACGACTGGGTATTCATGCTTTCTTGTTGGCAACCTGCCTGCTGCTGTTCACGGCCGGTTCGTCATTTGGCGGCGAGTTCAACTGGCGGAAATACGAGGGGACAACACTCCGTGTGCTTGCTGGCAAGTCAGGGTTTACACCAATCATCAAGAAACATGTGACGCAGTTTGAGGAACTGACCGGGATAACCGTGAATGCGGAATACTATCCGACCGCGCCCATGCGAAAGAAACTGGTCATGGAGCTGGGTGCGAAAAACAAGGATCTTGATATGTTCCCCGGCATGATGAAAACGACGTATCAGTATGATCAGGCGGGCTGGCTGGAACCGCTGGATAAATACATCAATAATCCCGAATTGACGCATCCGGATTATGATTTCGCTGATTTTGTACCCCGCACCAATCCGGTGATCGATGGCCGGTTGATCGGGATTACGAACAGTTGCAATCCCCAGCTGCTTATGTACCGCAAAGACCTGTTTGAACAGTACGGAATCAAGGTTCCGACCAACTGGGCGGAATTGGAAGCAGCCGCTGAAACATTGAAGGCAAAACTACCCAAGGGGCAATTTGCCTGGATCGTGCGCATGAATAAGGAGAATACGGCGCCCTTTGCGACCTTCCTATACACCAATGGCGGGAGCTGGCTCGATGCCGATGGCAAGCCTGCTTTTAACCGCCCCGAGGCTGTCGAGGCCCTTGAGTTCTACGGGAAGATGGCCAGGGAATATGGCCCTCCCGGAGCTTCCGGCCTTGGTTGGAAAGAGGTCGTCGGAGCCATGGCCCAGGGCAAAGCTGCCATGACAGTGGAAGTCTCAATTTTTGCCAATCTCATGCTGGAAAACCCCAAGCGATCGAGGGTGGCCGGTAAACTGGGTTATGCCTTGGTTCCACCAGGGAAAACCGGGAAGTACGAGACGATGATAGGCTTGAATACGTATCATATCAGTGCTTTTTCACAAAAAAAGGAGGCAGCCTGGTTTTTGCTCCATTATCTCACAATGAAACAGCAACTCCTGCCATTTAAAATGGTCGGTCTACCATCAACTCGGATGTCAATAAACCAGCATCCAAAAGTTAAGGCCAAGGACAAGCTGCCGCAGTTGTCAAAATTGCAGGTTGAAGCACTCCATAACGGGCGCATTGGTTTTGAAATTCCCATTGCCAGGTTCACGGAAGCCCGACCCATTCTGCAGCGTGTTATTTACACTGGTTATGAGGGTGGTGATGTTCAGAAAGCCGCCGATGTTGCTGCCAAGGAAATCGAACGGTTAATTGAATAATCATTTAGACATGGAAACCACCATGCTTTCACAAAGAATATTGGACTACACTGACCGGCAGATCCGTTGGCTGTTTTCGGCCCCGGCTCTGCTGGTGATGTTGGGGCTGTTTGCCTATCCCATGTTCCGGCTGATTTGGACGGGATTTACCGACGAGGTATTATCTTCGGAAGGTAAAATTGAGTTCATTGGCGTTGCCAATTACGTCAGAGCCTTTTCCGAAGATCCGCATTTTTTGCGATCCATCTGGTTAACGCTCTATTTCGCGGTGGGCTCGACCCTGGGTCAGTTGACATTGGGATTGGGCCTGGCCCTGTTCCTGAACCGGCAGTTTAAAGGTGAGGCAACTTTCCGGATGTTGTTGATGTTTCCCATTATCGCTACCCCGGTGGCCATGTCGCTGGTGTGGTCCATGCTGATGAACCCGATGATGGGACACCTGAATTACTACCTCTCATTATTGGGTCTTCCCGGTTCCTTATGGGCGGCAGATACGTCAACCGTTCTGCCGTCTCTCATCATGATAGAGCTCTGGCATTGGGTTCCCATGACGATGCTGGTCCTATTGGCCGGCTTAAAAAGTCTGCCAAAGGAACCATTTGAGGCTGCAACGGTGGATGGGGCCTCCAGATTTCAGATGTTTGTGAATATTACCCTACCCCTACTGCAGCCCTATGTATTTTTGCTTCTACTGCTGCGCCTGGTTCACGGTCTGAAGGTGTTCGATAAGATATTTGTCATCTCCGGGGGCGGACCCAATCGCGCCTCCGAAACCTTAAATATCATGATCTACGAGCAGGCCTTCGGGGCAACCAATTTTGGATACGCGTCGGCGCTGGGTTCGTTTTTGTTGTTGATCATTCTACTGATCTCTATCGGGCTGTTCCGATTTCGCCAGAGAAAATGGAGTTACTGATATGATGGCAGACCAGACCATTCAAAAAATCAATCGATTGCTGTTTTATGCAATTCTGATTTTTATTGTGACAGTTTTCTTCTTTCCCTTTATGTGGGTGGCGTTTACCGCTTTTCAGGATGCCGTAAACGCCGGGGCGGTCCCTCCCGATCTGCTGGCGCCGCCAACCCTGGACAACTTCCGGCAGGTTTTCGAAGAGGGAGGTTTTATAAGCTGCATGATTAACTCCACCATTGTCGTTGCATTAACCCTGACGGCCAATCTCATCGTTTCATTACCAGCGGCTTACGTCATTGCCAGGAACCGGCAGAACTGGATGATGTTTTTGATCCTGTTTATGCAGATGGCACCCTGGATCACCCTGCTTTTGCCGTGGTACATCATTTTCAAGAAACTGGGACTTTATGACACGTATATCGGCCTGGTGCTGTCTAATCTGACCTTCATGATTCCCTTCACCATCTGGCTCATGTTGGGGTTTTTCGAAGATGTCCCGGTGGAGGTGGAGGAGGCTGCCTGGCTGGACGGTTGCTCGCACCTGGGGACCTTTGTCAGAATCGTCGTTCCCCTGGTCAAAGGTGGGATCATAACCATTACGACTCTCGGGTTCATGTTCTGCTGGAACATTTTCCTCTTCCCGCTGGTGTTGTCCGGATATGGCACGAAAACCCTGCCGGTTTTTGTTTATGGCTTTATGGATGACAACCAGCTGGATTTTGGCCCCCTGGCAGCCGCATCACTTCTGACCATGCTGCCGGTAATCATTTTTGTTCTGATCAACCAGAAATATTTCCGGCAGGGCATCGCCTTTGGCGGTGGGAAGTAGGAGATGATTTGAAAATATCGGATATTCAAACTGAAATAAAGGAACATCCCCTGCTGACACAGCTGTTTGTGCGGGTGATCCAGGAAGACGGTCTCTCCGGGATTGGCGAGTGCTGGTGGGGAATTTCTCCTGGCGCGGAAGGCGGCAAGCAACTCCCGGCGAACAGCCAGGTGCTGCCCATGATCAGCACGATCGACAATATTTTGAAACCGCTGTTGATCGGAGAAGACGCCCGGCAGATCGAAGCCCGGTTTCAACAGATGGTTCACTATGCCTACCGGTATGGCATCGAAGGGATTCTTTCCTGCGCCATCAGCGGCATCGACCTGGCACTTTGGGATTTGGCTGGAAAAAGACTTCAGGTCCCGGTGATAGAATTGCTGGGAGGGCAAGCCAAGGAGGGGGTTAAGGCCTATGCCAGCTTGCCGCCCTTTAGGGATTCGGAGCGGATTCGGCAGGAAACCGAGCGGGCCATGGCCTGCGGGTTTCAGGGGATTAAATTGCATGAGCACAATCCCGATATGGCAGGTCTGGTAAGGGATGTGGCCGGTCCTGAAATGGCGATCATGTTTGATGTGAACGGGCATTTCAAATTGCCGGAGGCCATCGATGTGGCTGAAGCGCTAATGACTCACGGTGTATTCTGGTTCGAAGAACCGATCTGGCCCATGCGGGACCATGACGCCATGGCACGGTTGAAGGAAGAGACCGGAATCACCATCGCTGCCGGTGAGAATGAGTTCAGCCAAGAGGGCTTTTATCAATTAATGCAATGCGGTGCGGCGGATTATATTATGCCGGAGATCACCAAAATTGGCGGGCTAACCGCCGGGAAAAAGCTGACGCCCTTGTTCGAACTGTTCAACCTGCCTCTCAGCCCGCATTCATTTAGATCGGGCCCAGCGCTGTATGCGAATATCCACTGGGCTCTGAGTACTGAAAACAGCGACTGGCTGGAGATTCCCTGGTTGCCGGAGGGTTACTCATTCCCCGGCGGTGTTTCAATACCGGAGCTGAGGGATGGGCAGGTAACGCTGCCGGATGGTATTGGCTTAGGTCTTTCAATAACGTAGCGTCAACCACCTTCGGCTAAAGCCGAAGGCTTGGGGTCCAAGGGGCCAAGGGGTCGAGGGGCCAAGTGAACGCTAATTGCTGTTAGCTTTTGGCTTTTGATAACCAGCAGCAAAGCGCTTATTTCTCACTCGAATCCTTGAATCCTTATAATTTTAATTGTTAAACTGAAGTCTTCGCTTAAAGGCGAGGGATTTTCTCCCATTCCCCGTATGGGACATGGAAGACATTCAGGAGGCGCAGTGTCACAAGTCAAAATAGATAAGGTATGCAAAAAATTCGGTGATTTTGAAGCGGTAAAAAACTTTTCACTGGAAATCCAAGACGGCGAGTTTATCGTACTGGTCGGCCCGTCCGGCTGCGGAAAAACGACTTTGCTGCGCATGGTGGCCGGCCTGGAAACGGTCACCTCCGGAGAGATTTTCATTGATGAAGCTCAGATCACCCATATGCCGCCCAAGAAGCGTGACATTGCCATGGTGTTCCAGAACTACGCGCTTTATCCGCACATGAATGTCTATAAAAACCTGGCGTTTGCCCTGAAGCTTCGAAAGATGCCCAAACCTGAAATTAAGGAAACGGTTAAAAAGACGGCTGATCTTCTTGGTATCGGAGATTTTCTCAATCGCTTTCCGAATCAGTTGTCCGGCGGTCAGAAACAGCGGGTGGCCCTGGGCCGGGCCATCGTCAGGCAGCCCAAGGTGTTTTTATTTGACGAGCCGCTTTCGAATCTCGATGCCAAGCTGCGTGGCTCCATGCGGGCGGAAATCCTCGATATTCATCAACGGCTGAACAATACCTCGATATACGTGACCCACGATCAACTGGAAGCCATGACCATGGGGACGCGGATTATCATCATGAAAGACGGTGCGATTCAGCAGAACGGCACTCCGCAGGAGATTTATAATAATCCCGTCAATAAATTTGTCGCTGGTTTTATCGGTTCCCCGGCCATGAACGTGATGTCATGTACCATCAAAGAAGAGACAGGCAATCTAATGGCTGTCAATAAGGGGATGAACCTGACTATCCCGGCTGAAAAAACCACTGGGCTGACATCCTATATCGACCAGGATGTGTATCTGGGATTGAGGCCGGAACACATCAGCGACTTGGCCGGCAATGCAACCAAGGCGGACAATTCAACCTTTAAAGCGTTTGTGCGGCTGGTGGAACCCCTGGGATCGGAACAGCTGATCCATTTGGAAGCTGAAGATCAGCGATTCATTGCCCGCATCGACCCCCGGTCCCATATCACATATGGTGAGACACTCGATTTCCAGGCCCAGATGGCGTCCGCCACCTTCTTCGATGGAAAAACAGAAGAAAGAATTGTTTAACCTATCCCGGGTTGGTCCCATTACACCCGGCAGGTTACATATTCCCGGCTGGCGCAAACCTGCCTCCTTGGCATGGCGGAAGATTCAACCTGCCGGAAAGTCCTCCGACCGGGGCCGGAACGCAACAACCCTACAGAAGAGGTTCAAGATGACTGAAAATTCCAAAGCGCAGCCTATCACCAGCGCGAGCGTGAAGCAGCTTAAAAAAGACCAGCTTGCACCCGGCTCATCCGAAGGACGCAGCCAGTGCGGTGCTTAGTGCCATTTCCGATCGAAAAGCGGTGCTTAATACAACAAAACAGTTAATGGATCAAGGAGATATCCAGCTGGCTCTGCACGTGATTGATATTCTGGCCCTGGCTCCCGACGATGATTCAGTTGTTCGTGAAGCCAAACGGTTGAAGTCCGAGCTGCTGCATTTAAGGTCGGGTGACGTTCCGTCTGTTGTTTCAAAAAATCTCTATCTCAGCCACGCGGACGCTTTGGACAAGGAATTACAGAAGTAACTAAATTATTGATATACCCTCGCTTAATTCCTTACTGGTTGTGCAAACCTGGTACGGGTAAGTCAACTTAAGTAAGGTTTTGACATTAATGAATTCTGGTTCACTGAGAATACGCATAAATACGACTGCGAACAATAAACCAGAAAGGCGAATAGATATGAAAGCACCCTACGCTGAAGTGACGACCAAACCGCCGGCTATCAATGTTGAAAAGCGGGATAACGGAGAACTGATCTTAACCAGTCCTTATCCACCCGCGCCATTAGCCAGGAGCATGGTGCATCTGTTGATTGAAACGGCAGAGAAGTATCCGGATCGGATCCTGATAGCGGAGAAATCGTCCACCGGTGAATGGAAGCATCTGACCTATGCTGAAGCGGTGGTCGGGTGCAGGCATGTTGCCCAATGGCTGATTTCTCAAGGTGCGTCCGTGGAAAAGCCGCTGGCCATTTTATCAGCCGGTTCGATTCGGCATTTTCTGATGGCCTGGGGAGCGATATTCGCCCGGGTTCCCTATGTGCCAGTCAGCCTGGCTTACTCTACCATTCCGGGGGCACGTCCCAAGCTGGAAGCGGTTTTAAAGACTGTCCAGCCGTTTTTTATTTTTGCCGAAAATCTTGAGATGCATTTTCCGGCATTATCCGCCATTGATTTTGATTTAAGTGGCAAAACGGTGGTCTCAGTCAGCGAGCATCAGGACGTTTCAGTCGTTCCCTGGGAGGATGTAATGGCCACCGAACCAACGGCGGCTGTTGATCGGTCCATCGATAAAATCGATCATGATACAATCAGCCGTTACATGTTCACCTCTGGATCTACTGGAATGCCCAAGGCGGTGATATACACACATGGCATGTCCAGCGCTTTTGTGTCGGCAAGGCTGGGAGTGGAAAAAGATCCCAACCGGAATGTCGAACGCAAACTCCTGGATTGGATGCCCTGGAGCCACGTTGGCGCAGGTGTGCTGCGATTGGAAGGCTTTATCGCGATCGGTGGAGCCATCTGGCTGGATACCGGTAAGCCCATGCCCGGGGAGTTTCAGAAAACGCTGGATAACCTGCTGGTTGTGAAACCCTCCAACTATGGCGGTGCCCCGTTTGGCTGGTCAATGGTAGCTGATTCTCTGGAGGTGGATGATGAACTGGCAAACAGTTTCTTTAGCAACCTGGAAGCGATGGAGTACGGATCGGCAGCCATGCCTGAAGCCCTGGTTGAGAGAATCTACGCGTTGAGTATCAAGTATACAGGGAAGCGCATCCCTATGGTCACCTCGCTCCTGTCGACTGAAGTATCGACTTGCCTGCTCCGATACTGGATCACCGATGATTTGGCGGTGACCGGATTGCCGAATCCGGGTGTGAAAATCAAGCTGAGTCCCGTCGGAACCAAATATGAGATCAGGGTGAAAGGAAAAGGTGTCACCCCGGGATATCTGAATGATCCCCAGAAAACCGCGGAATCATTTGATGACGAGGGCTTTTTCAAAATGGGGGATGCGGTGGTTTTTGCCGATCCCGATGATCCGGTGAAAGGGCTCTGCTTTGCCGGCCGGGTGGCTGAAGAGTTCAAGCTGCAGACCGGGACCTGGGTATCTGCCGGGACATTGCGCGCCGATGTGGTAACTGCCGCTTCGCCGTATCTCAAGGATGCGGTGATTTGTGGCCTCAATGAAAAATATATTGCCATTCTCGCCTGGCCGAATCCGCAGGCCTGTGCTCCTTTAGCCGGTTCGGAGGAGATGGCAAAGATCTGCTCTTCTGATGCCGTGAACGAGGCTATTGCAGGGTGCCTGAAAAAATACAATCAGGCAAACCAGGGGTCATCCCGCCGTATCGCCCGGTTTCTGCTACTGGTCGATCCACCGAATCCTGGAGCTTTTGAGATCTCAGACAAGGGGTACATCAACCAGGGAGAGGTCCAACGTCGCCGCGCTGATCAGGTTGCCCGTCTCTATGCTGACACCCCTGATGCCGGCGTCATCACGTTGTAGTGTCCAATGCCCAGTTAGGCTGCTCGGATTCGAGTTGATTCCTTAAACACCGTTATCAATAGACAACCATGGGAGAACAGACCATGAGGAAGCTCACTGAAAGAACAGCAGAAAAGAACCAGGCGGTTCAAGTCATCGATTTCAACGATGTTCAATTTGAAAATCCCCATCCGGATGTCCATGTCGCGAGAATCATGATCGCCAACGCATCCTGGGTTCTTACCGGCGACGGGGTTGTTTTGATGGATACCCTTCTTCACACCGGGGTTTCCGCTCAGATGAGAGAAAAGGTCCTGGAAACCGACGGTCCCATCAAAAAGATCATCTATACCCACCACCATGTGGATCATGTGGGCGGGGCCCGGGTTTTCGAGCCGGACAAACCGGAAATCATCGCCCACCAGTACCTGCCGGAAGACATCGAGAAATACCGGATCCTGCAAGAGCACCGGGCCCGGATTGCATCGATCCAGTTTAATATCCCCTTCGATTCGAATCGGCTTGCAGCTGGTGGATATCTGCCGCCTACACAGACCTTTTCCGATTCCATGGTCTTTACCCAGGGGGATAAAACATTCGAGCTCTATCATGCCCGGGGCGAAACCGACGACGCCGTCTGGGTCTTTGTTCCCGAAATCAAAGCAGCCTTTGTTGGCGACCTGATCATCGCCGGATTTCCCAACATCGGCAACCCCTTCAAGCCGATCCGGTTTGCACTCCCGTGGGCACGGGCCCTGGAAACGGTGCGCGACAAACGTCCGGAGCTGCTCATCGCCCATGGGGGAC
>JAFDAT010000448.1 GCA_019313725.1 Deltaproteobacteria bacterium | reverse complement strand
GCTATAAACCAACTGCTGCCTGCTCTAATTTAAAACTCAAAATTCAGAATTAAAAATTGATCTTTTGCGATCCCGATAGCGATTTCGATTCCAGCATCAATGCCACCGGTGTTGATATTGACATCATTTGCTAATTATATTAGGGTTATGATTACTTTACATAAAAAGAAAATGCCAACGTTGAGGAATCCTGATGATGACTTTCACACGATGCGGACGTAACCATCTGCTATTCATCCTGCTGCTTATCATTTTGATGTCGGGGAGCGTTTCACCGGCCGGGGCCGATACACGCTACGTGTCGGACCAGTTGATAATATCCGTCCGGGAAGGGCCCACCGCAGAGGACCCGGTGGTCGGCTACCTGCTTACCGGTGCGCCTGTGGAGGTTCTTGAAGAGGCTGAAAAACACCTCTTCGTTAGAACCGCAGATGGCAAGGAGGGCTGGGTCAGGTCAAAATATATCCTGAAAGAACTCCCGAAGTCCATGGTTATCAAAGAACTGACGGCCAGAATCGATGAACTGGAAAACCAGATGAAAATGGGGGGGACCCAGGCAGGTGCGACTGACAATGATATCGCCGCAACCAAAAAGATCTACGATCTCAAGATCAAGAACCTCAAAACGACCATAGAGAATGAAAAACAGTCGTCCACAGCCACGCAAAGTGCATTGAAACAGCTAAAAAAACAGCACAAAAAACTGCTGGATGATTTCAACCGTCTGTCCAGGCAAAACGCCAGCCTCTCGAAACAGAGCGACTCGTCCGAAGCCTTGAGCGCGGAAATCAAACGGTTAAAACAGGCCAACCAGGCCCTGGCCCAGGAAATCGACCAGATAAAAATCGCAGGCAAGCCCTCATCGCTGTCCAACAGTATCAAGTGGTTTTTAACCGGCGGAGGCGTTCTGCTGCTGGGCATCATTCTTGGAAAATCCGTCCGCAGAAAAAAGGGCTACGGGTACTGATTTCGGTTTTCTCCGAATTTAGCCACGCAAACACATAAGAGCAATTTTGAATTCTTGATTTTGAGTTTTGAGTTAGAGCAGGTAGCTGTTGGTTGTTGTAGTCAAAATTGCTATCGAAACAGCAGGGATAAATCCCTGCGCGGAACAAAATCCAAAGGAAAAGGCGAATAGCCAATATCCAATAACGAATGATCAATGTCCAAGTGCAGATAGCAAACCTGATCATTGGATATTCAATTCCGGTTATACGGATTGGGATGGTAATATGATATTCAGGGAGACGCGGAGTTTTACGTGTAACAAGTATTCGATCCCGATAGCGATTTCAATTCTGAACCTAAAACGTAACACGCAAATCGTAAAACGATCCCTAATGTAGCCCAGGGCTTCAGCCCTGCCAAAGCGGGTTACGGGAAACCAAAATGCCAATTCAAAATTGCCCTTATGGCACGCACCCTGTTATCAGGAAAGTATTTTTTTTATAGCCTCGGCCGCAAACGCTATGTCCGCGGACGTGTTGAAATAGCCGATGCTGAGCCGCACCGTCCCATCCGGATAGGTCCCCAGCGTCTGGTGGGCAATGGGGGCGCAGTGAAGCCCGACGCGCACCAGGATGTCGTACTCGTCATCGAGACGATCGCCCGCCTCGCCCACGGGCATCCCCGCCTCCATCCATGCCAGATTGACGGATCCGCAGCCGGTGAATCCAGGGTCATCGTCCATTGGAATGATGCTGTCGAAGGTGAAGGACAGGGTGGCCGTTTGAAAATCAGCATCCAGTGGCCCGTATATGGTCAACCCGGCGGCATCATAAAGCCTTTTTAAAAGATTGGCCGTCAGAGCCGTTTCGTGCCGTCGTATCTTCTCTACACCTTCCTTGAGTATAAAATCGACAGCCGCCCCCAGACCGGCAATGCCGATATTGTTCTGGGTACCGCTTTCCAGGGCATCCGGAAGAAAATCCGGCTGCTCCAACCGTTCCGAAACACTGCCGGTGCCGCCGCGTTTCAGGGGGCGGACGGATAGCCCTGCTCTTATATAAAACCCTCCAGTGCCTTGGGGCCCCAGCAAACTCTTGTGCCCGGTAAACGCCAGAAAATCGATGCCATCGGCCTCCACATCGATGGGATAGCAGCCGGCGGTCTGGGCGGCATCCACCAGCATGGGGGTATCTCCTATGGCTTTTCTTACATCTCTGAGACTCTGGATGGTACCGCACACATTGGAGGCATGATTGACAACCACCAGCGCTGTTTCCTCCCGAACCATATTTTTGAATTCATCGATCTTCAATAATCCCCGGTGATCACACGGCGCCACCGTCAAGGTGATGACGCCGGATTCTTCGAGGTATTTCAAGGGGCGCATCACCGAGTTGTGCTCCATGGCCGTGGTGAGCACATGATCACCCGGATTCAGGAATCCGTTGATCACGGTGTTGAGCGCCTCGGTCACATTGAGGGTGAATACAATCCGGGAAGGATCGCCGGCGTTGAACAATGCAGCAATGCTTTCCCGGGCACTTTGAACGATTTCCGATGCCCGAACCGAAAGCTTGTGACCGGCACGGCCGGGATTGGCGCCCACTTCGTTCATGTAGCGTAGCATGGCTTCCTGAACCTGAATCGGTTTGGGAAACGATGTCGCGGCATTGTCGAGGTAGATTAGGTTTTTCATCGCTGATTTGATAATTTTGAATTTTTATTCTTAATTATTGGCCGATTGGGATTCGATTTTATCGGGGTCGAAATCGGGATCGCTATCGAAATCGAAGCTGTCGACTTCATTCGAAACAGTCAGCCCTGCCGGAACTTGATAATTGGGCGTTGGTTATTGGATATTCAATTCCGGTTATCCAGGTTGGAATGATGATATTATATTCAGGGAGATACCAAGTTTTACGTATGGAAAACGCGCAATACTTGAACTTCT
>JAFDAT010000447.1 GCA_019313725.1 Deltaproteobacteria bacterium | reverse complement strand
ACATAACTTAAACACGCAGCATAATATGATTGAGTCTTCAGATCATATCTATTTGATAATAAGATGAAATCTCTAGTTTATTGGGCCCATTTTATGGTGTTGCTTTTTATGCAGTGCCGTAATGAATTCTTGATTAAGGTAGGCACAAGATGTTAAGGATAGGCCAGGTCAAAAGCATTGCGAATGAGCTCTATTTCCATGCCATCTTCATCCGCAAGGATGGATACAACGTCGAATCTGGCGTCGGCACCGGATTGATCGGTCGTTTTGAGGTAATACAGCGCCGCTTTGGAAAGATTTCTCTTTTTTTGGGGTGTGATGGCCCATTTGGGGCTGCCGAATGATCTGGAACGACGGGTCTTGACTTCCACAAAAACCAGGCTTCCCTTTTCTTTGGCAATGATATCGATCTCCCCGACTTTAGTCCTGTAATTCTTTTCGATGATCTTGTAGCCCTGTTTTTTCAGGTATTGGACCGCTACCGATTCTCCCACCTTGCCAAATGCCTGTTTACGGTTCACCACAGTCTATCCTTTAACTTATACAGCAGGGCTAAACCCCTGGACTACATGGTCGTACGTTGCAAGGCATTAACCGCAGGCTAAAGCCCTGGACTACATGGTCGTACGTATTTTCAGCCAACAGCCTTTACATCTTCACCGCAACTTAAAACGTAGAACCTAAAACGTAAAACGATTTTTTCATACATATTC
The DNA here is from genome assembly GCA_019313725.1 of Deltaproteobacteria bacterium. Lineage (GTDB taxonomy): Bacteria > Desulfobacterota > Desulfobacteria > Desulfobacterales > B30-G6 > JAJDNW01. The sequence goes on along the minus strand of JAFDAT010000447.1, from coordinate 2,199 downwards.
CCGCACCCCTTTGAAACTCCTGCGATGGATGGGCGTGCAGCCGTGCTCCCGGATGGCAATTTTGTGGGCCTTGGTGGGGTATCCTTTGTGCTGCGCAAACCCGTATTGCGGGTATTGACGGTGGTACTGCACCATCATATTGTCCCGGGTCACTTTGGCAATAATGGATGCCGCGGCTATGGATACACTCCTGGCATCTCCCTTGGGGATGGGGGTTTGAGAAATATCCGATTCTATCTTGAAGATGCCGTCGATGAGCAGGCAGTCAGGCCGGGGGTTGAGGCAGGCGACCGCCATGGCCATCGACTTCAGGGACGCCTGCAGGATGTTGATCTCATCAATGCGGCCCGGACCAACAACACCTACCCCCACGGAGATGGCACGCCTGTATATCTCGCCGAACAGGGCCGCTCTCTTTTTCGGGGTCAGCCGTTTGGAATCGTCGACCCCTGCTATCTGCAAAGCGGCCGGTAAAATGACGGCAGCAGATACAACAGGGTCGGCCAGGGGACCCAGACCGGCCTCATCGATACCGGCGATGGTGCTGAAACCTTCCTGCCGTGCAGCGTTTTCAAACACCCACATGTCGGCCGTCATTTTTCGTAAATCAGGAAAAACGGCGTTCCCTGATCCTGGCGGCTTTGCCCCTCAACTTGCGGAGGTAGTAGATCTTTGCCCGCCGCACCCTGCCTCGGGTGATAACCTCGATGCGGTCGATGATGGGTGAGTGGAGTGGAAAAATACGTTCAACCCCGACACCGTACGACACCTTTCTCACCGTAAACGAGGCATTGGTGGATCCCTTGCGTTTGCTGATCACCACACCCTGAAAAGCCTGAATACGTTCTTTTTCACCTTCTTTAATTTTTACGTACACCTTCACGGTGTCGCCCGAAATAAAGTGGGGCAGGTCCAACCGCATCATCTCTTTTTCCAACTGCTTGATCTTTTCCATGGTATCGACTCCAATAATTTTATATAAAAACGATCTTCTTAGCGTGCTTTGCGCCTTTGCGGTTCAAAATTTTTCTCCGTTCATCCAATCTCTGGCTTCCAGCCTGATCTCTGGCCTCTGCTCTTCCGCCCACATATCACCGACTGCCGACTACTATTTCTTTACGTCCCAGTACCCTGTCCAATATAATCGCAGCAGCCGACCTCACCGGCAGGTGGTTGTAAGCGGTACCGCCTTTTATGGGCTCCAGAATATAATCAGATCCCTCGATAAACGGTTCCGCCAAGCCCCAGGCCGTACCCAAGGCCAGCACTATCGGTGTTTCCCTGCCCAGCAGGGCTTTGAAACTTTTAAAGCTCAGAGCCGACCGCCTTGCTTTCGCGCTGGTGGCCACGGTTACCGGTTCCGCATTTTCCGTCTTCCGGATGTCCGCCAGGACATCCGCATAGGATGCCTTTACCCGGATCAGCAGGAGCGCTTCACGTCTGTGCGGGTTGTAGGACCCGCCGGCCCCGGAAACCCAGTGGGCCACAATTTTGTCAACCAGTTCCTTCTGGTCCTTCAGGGGTGTTACCACATAAAAGGAACGCACCCCGTAAGTTTTTGACGTCCTGGCTATATCATGCAGATCCAGGTTTGTCACTGCCGAAGCAATGGTCTCTCCGTTTTTGCTGACGACCGGATGGTGAATCAGTGCCACATGCAGATTGGGCCTGGACAATTCTTTCAATCCTGCTACACCACTCCTTCAGCAATTCGACTTCCTGTCGTGTCAATGCCCTATTTTCCATCAGATCCGGCCTTTTCAGGAACGTTCTCACGACAGACGTTTCAAAACGCCACTTTTCAATTTCCCGATGATTGCCGGATAGCAGAACCTTCGGAACCTGCTGACCCTCAAAATCAGGCGGCCTTGTAAAATGAGCATGCTCCAGCAGGTCACCTGAAAAAGAATCCAGCTCGGCTGAATCTTCACCACCGAGCACACCGGGAATCAGCCGCGTTACTGCCTCGATAACAATCATAGCCGCCAGTTCACCGCCGGTCAGAATATAATCACCGATGGAAACCTCATGGTCCACGAGATCGTAGAAAATCCGTTCGTCAATCCCCTCGTAGCGACCACATACCAGTATAAAACCATCTTCCCTGGCAAACGACCGGGCTGTTTCCTGGTTGAACGGCCGCCCCTGCGGCGTCAGCAAAATCGTTGCCGATGATGGTGCTTGCTGCTTTGCCTCGCG
>JAFDAT010000446.1 GCA_019313725.1 Deltaproteobacteria bacterium | reverse complement strand
CTCTGATCTCCGACCTCTGATCTCCGACCTCTGCCCTCCGACCTCTGCCCTCCGACCTCTGCCCTCTTACATCCCCAGAAATATTTCCTTCAGGTGCTCATTGCTCAAGGCTTCATCTTTATTGCCTTCAAACGAGATCTGCCCCTCTTACATGACGTAGATTCTGTCCGCCAGTTCGGTAATCTGGGGAATATTCTGTTCCACCAGGAGGACGGTTTTACCCTCTGAACTGATTTGCTTGATAATGGCAAAAATTTCATGCCGCAGACTGGGCTGAAGCCCCAGTGAGGGCTCGTCGATGCACAAAAAATCCGCATTGGACATCAGGCCCCTGGCAACAGCTAGCATACGGGCTTCCCCGCCGCTCATGGTTGAGGCGAGCTGCTTTTTGCGCTCCACCAGGCGGGGAAAGAGGTCAAATACCCACTCCAGATTCTTCTTTTCATGGGCCCGGGCATTTTTGGCGTAAGCGCCCAGCTTGAGATTCTCAAACACGGTCATGTGGGGAAAGAGCTCTCGATTTTCTGCAATGTAAATCAAACCCAGGTTGACGATGTTTTCGGTGGCCATGCCGATGATGGAGTCATCCCGGTATGTGATCCTGCCCGTAACATTGTCCACCAGACCGCAGATGGACTTCAGCAGCGTGCTTTTGCCATGGCCGTTCGGCCCCAGCATTACGATGACCTCGCCCTGATCTACGTGCACGGCAACATCCCGCAACACGTGCGATTCTCCATAGTAGACATCTAAATTGCGGACTGCAAGCATCAACCATCACCTAAATAACATGCAATCACCCTGGGATCATTAACCACTTTTACAGGCTCGTCCTGGCAGATCTTACGCCCGGATTCAATGATCAACAGGCTTTCGGTAAGCTCGGTGAGCACCTTCATGAAATGCTCGATGATAATGATAGTAACGCCCAGATCCTGGTTGATCCGGGCAATAAGGCCCATGAGATTTCTGATCTCGGTGGCATTGCACCCGGCCATGGGTTCGTCCAGCATCAGTATCTTGGGTTTGGTGGCCAGCGCGGCACCGATCATCAGCTTCTTTTTTCCCAGCAGGTTCAACAGACCGGTTTTCTGATACCGCTCCTTTTCCAGATCGACAAAACGAATCACTTCCTCCACGTGGTCCGGATCAAGCCCTCCTGCCGTGCCAAAGCGGCTGCCCACGGAAATGCCTTTTTGCACACTCAGGCTGGGAAAGGTCTGGGGAATCTGAAATGTGCGGGCAATGCCGGCCTTGGCTATGCGATAGGGCGGCATACCGGATATGTCCCTGCCGTCAAATTCGATTTTACCTTCAAATCTGTAAAAACCGGTTATCAGATTGTACAGGGTCGACTTGCCGGCGCCGTTGGGTCCGGCGATACCGAATATCTGCCCCTTCCGCACCTCAAAACTCAGGCCGTCCACCGCTGCCAACTCGCCAAACCGTTTTGTAATGTTGGAGGCTTTGAGCATCGATTACCTTTTCGTCATTCTTGAATCTTTTGCGTCAATGTTATCACATCAACCGTCAACGGGTCTATCATTAAAAAAAAAAGCGTGTCAAGGCAGTAATTTCACCGAGACCGCCATTGCACTGACCTGCTCACTGCCTCTTTAAACGTTTCAAGATATGGGTGCCGGTCGGTTTCAGGGTGATATCGCCGAACAGCACGATTCACCAGATGCTGCAGAATACGACCGCCCCCAGCCAATTGCGCCACGCCAAGTGCCGTTAATTCCGATGATGGCGGCACGACAACCTGTCGATTCAACACATCGGCCAGAAATTGGCAGAAATACGGATTGGCCGATAGCCCGCCATCTATCGAAATCTCATTCTTAATTGTTGTGAACGCATTCATCGCCGCGATCACTTCGGCCGATCGAAACACGATACCTTCTAAAATCGATTGCATTAAATCTGCTGGCTGGGTATCCAGTGATAGGCCGATCCATAGCCCTCCCGCCGTTCGATCCCAGTATGGGCAACCCAGGCCGGAAAGGGCGGGAACAAAAACCAGACCCCTTTCGATTGTACTGGGCTTTGTAAATTGATTGATCTGATTATAGGTTTTAAACAAACCCAGAGACTTGGCCCAATTAATTGCCGATCCGGCGGAATATACCCCCCCATCCAGCGCATATACGGGGTTTAGACCCTCAAGTCGCCATGCTACCGTTGGCAGCAGTCCCTGCTTGGCTGATTGACAGGGCGTATCTCCGGTGACCACCAGTGCAAACGCTCCCGTACCGAAAGTGATCTTGGCGTCGCCGGGCTTCTTACACCCATGCCCATATAATGCCGCCTGCTGGTCAACGATACTTGCCGTGACGGGGATGTGACGCCCCTTGGACATGATTGTGCCAAAATTACCCGTTGTTGAAACAATTTCGGGTAATGTCTCTATAGGCACCCCAAAGAGATCACATAGTTCTTCATCCCATTGCCCGGTGCGCAGATTCATCAGGGATGTTCTGGATGCCGTACTGATATCTGTCACGAATCGGTCGGCAAGACGATCAAGAAAGAATGCATCAGTGGTGCCCAATCGGAGTTTTCCACGCTGAAGCCGTTCTCTGGCTTCGGAAATATTTTCGACGATCCAGGCAAGTTTGGTTGCAGAAAAATAAGAATCTAGGGGCAACCCTGCTTTTTGAAAGACCCGGTCTTGTACATTTTCAGATTTGAGTTTATCGATGGTACTGTTTGTTCGATTATCCTGCCAGACAATAACAGGTGATACCGCCTGTTTTGAGTCCGCATCCCAAGCCAGGCAGCTTTCTCCCTGGTTATCGATACCAATAGATAGCAGGCCATCACAACTATCAATACAAAGTTGGATGTTTTGAATTAATTCTTCCGCGTCATGCTCCACCCAGCCCGGTTTAGGATAGAACTGCCGGTGCTCAATTG
>JAFDAT010000445.1 GCA_019313725.1 Deltaproteobacteria bacterium | reverse complement strand
CGTCATAGAGCCGGTTCAAATCGAGTTCGAATGCAAATGCACACTGTTTCAAGTCGTAGGCTTGAAGAACGTCGGGGTGCATGTCTCCCACCAGGCCAATCCCGGATCCGCCCTGGATGGCTATCCGGGCTGTGTGTCCGGGGCGTGTGTAACGGCACTGGTCATCCGCCATGGCGGTGAATTCAACTGGGCTGACGTTCAAAGCGTCGAGCAGACCCTCGACGACCCCTTTCATATCATAAAAGTCATAGGGTGTGTCTTTTGTATCCCAGTGCGGGAGGGGGGCTGAACCCGACAGGATGCCGCCGAGCATCTCTGTTTCCTCCGGCAGCCCGGCTTTCTTTTTCTGAATGAAGATTTTACCGACTTCAAAGAGTTTGATGCGTTTAACCTGCCGAGAAATATTTCGGTGCATGGACTTGATCAGCCCGGGCATAAGGGATGTGCGCATGACGGTCTGATCTTCGGTAAGCGGGTTTAAAATTTCAACAAACTTTCTTCTGGCGTCATCCGGGCCCAGGTTCAACCGGTCACATGCGCGGCTGTCCATAAAACTGTAGTTGATGGCTTCTGTATAGCCGAAACCGGTCATGATCTGTTTGATCTGATCTCGCTCTGCCAATGCTTTGGATGGCTTGCGGGCTTCCGCCGGCACCAGAGGATAGGTGCGGGGGATATTGTTGTAGCCGGTCAGGCGGGCGACCTCCTCGATCAGATCGACGGTTCGGGCGATATCGACGCGAAACGCCGGCGCGGTGACGGTAAGCGTATCATTCGGGCCGTTTTCAACCCGGAATTCGATGGATTCCAGAAGGCGTTTGATTTCGTCTCGATTCAGGCGGGTTCCCAGCAGACGGTTGGTTTCCTTCACAGTCAGGGCCATGGGCGCCGGCAGGGGGATGTCGCCTTTTATGTCGATGGCACCCGCAACGAGGGTCCCGCCCGCCAAATCCATCATGAGCCGGGTTGCTCTGTCCAGTGCCAGCGGCGTTGTTTCCGGATCGATACCGCGTTCGAAACGGTGGGATGCATCGGTGTTCAGCCCCAGGGCTTTCGCGGTTCTGCGGATGCTGGCCGGGTTGAAGTAGGCGCTTTCGATCAGAACCCGGGTGGTGGATGCTTTGATTTCCGAGTTCTGGCCGCCCATGACCCCGGCAAGGCCGATGGGCTTTTGTCCGTCGCAGATTAAAAGCATGTCTTCGGACAGGACGCGTTCTTTGGAATCCAGGGTGGTGAATTTTTCTCCGGTATTGGCTTTGCGGACGATGATGCGGTGTTCGGCCAATCTGTCAAAATCGAAAGCATGCAGGGGTTGCCCGTATTCCATGAGCACGAAGTTGGTGATGTCGACAATATTGTTGATGGGTCGTAAACCCACGGATATCAGCCTGTTTTGAAGCCAGCGCGGTGACGGTCTGACGGTAATATTTTCGAGCAGTCTTGCGGTGTACCGGGGGCAGTCATCGGGGGCTTCGACCGTCACGGAAGTATACTGATCGATATCCCGGCCCGATTCGTCCAGGCTGACCGGTTCTACAGAGATTTTTTTGCCCTGAATTGCGGCAACTTCCCGGGCCGTGCCGATAATGCTGAGACAGTCGGGCCGGTTTGGCGTGAGGTCGATTTCGAAGACGGGGTCTGACAGGCCAAGTGCTATGGCCAGGTTTTCACCCACGGGAAGATCATGGTTCAGGGCCATAATGCCGGAGGCGTCCATACCGAGATCAAGTTCCGCTTCGCTGCAGAGCATGCCTTCCGATTTTTCGCCTCGAATGGTTCCCGGTTTCAGAATTTCGCCATTGGGCAGGTGCGTTCCCGGTATTGCCAGGGGTGCCAGCATGCCCGCCATGACATTGGGGGCACCACATACTACCTGGCGGATTTCATCTTTCAGTTCAACAGCGCAAATTTTGAGTCGATCCGCATTGGGGTGGCTTTTTACGGCGGCGACACGACCGACGAACACATCGTTCAGGTAAGCGTACCTGTCCGCCACGGTTTCGACTTCGAGCCCCATCATGGTCAGGGCCTCGGTCAATTCGTCCAGTTCCATTTCAACGGGCACGAATGCCTTCAGCCAACTGAGACTAACTTTCATCTGCAATTACCTTTTCTTCAATTTTGGCTTAAAACTGTTCCAGAAATCGGAGGTCGTTTTCGAAAAATTTTCTGATATCGTCAATGCCGTATTTCAGCATGGCGATGCGTTCCACCCCCATGCCGAAGGCAAAACCGGTGTACTGCTCGGCGTCGTAACCCACATTTTCATAGAGGGCGGGATGAACCATCCCCGAGCCCAGCACTTCTAACCACCCGGTCTGCGAACACACGCGGCACCCTTTGCCTCTGCACATGACACAGAGGATGTCGACCTCGGCGCTGGGTTCTGTGAAGGGAAAAAAGCTGGGGCGAAACCTGAGGCTTGTCTTGTCATCGAACATCTGGTGCACGAAGGCTGTGAGAATCCCTTTGAGGTCTCCGAAAGAGATGTTGTGGTCAACGAAAAGGCCTTCGACCTGATGAAACATCGGCGTATGCGTCAGGTCAGAATCACAGCGGAACACTTTGCCCGGAACCACCACCCTTACCGGCGGCGGCGTTTTTTCCATGATTCGGATCTGCATGGGCGACGTGTGGGTTCTGAGGACGATGTCATCAGACACGAAAAATGTGTCCTGCATATCCCGAGCCGGATGATTCTTGGGGAAGTTGAGTGCTTCAAAATTATAATAATCCGACTCAATCTCGGGGCCTTCGGCCACATCAAATCCCAAGCTGCTGAAAATGTCGCAAATTTGGCTGGAGATCTGTGAAACTGGATGAAGCGCACCGGCGCGTGTGGCCCGGCCGGGAAGTGATACGTCAATGCGGCCGTCAGCGCCAGACGGGTCGGATTCAAGCTGCTGCAGAGCGTTGTCAAACGC
>JAFDAT010000444.1 GCA_019313725.1 Deltaproteobacteria bacterium | reverse complement strand
GCTGTTTTTTACTTCCAAGCCCTTTAGCGGTAAGGCTCTCTGAATTACATCGGAATTGTCCTTGGTAACGATGTCAATGTAATTGTCCTGCAATGTCAGAATTTCCACCCGATCAACTTCTTCAAGCCTGTGTTTCACGTTTCACCTCCACTGTTTAGAGTATATACTCATAACCTTCTACCCTATTTATAGGCACATTTCAATTGTGAAAACAGATCACCCATGGGTTTCCCGATAATATTTTCAATGTCCCGCTGGATCTTAATGGCATTCTCCATCCTGAGAGACACGCTCTCGATGGCTTTCAAATTGCCGGCGAAGTGCACTATCTTCTGATTCAACCGTTTTTCCAGGGAGACGATTTCAGATCCGTGCACCATTTTGTCGGCCAGGTAAATAATTTCTTTTTCACCAATCCTCCCGGCAGGGTCCGGAACGATATTCATGTGCACGCTGACAATGTCCGCCACTTTTGAAAACCCCTCTTCAGTAGCCAGAGAGGCTGCACGCGCAGCATGACTTTCCTGGCCTTTGGCAATATCATGCAGGAGTCCCGCCGCCTCGATCAACCTCAGGTCCAGGCAGCTTCCGGTCCGGTTCAGCACAGTCCCGATTTCTACGGCAACAGATGCCACCACATTTGAATGCCGGAAGACCCCCGTGTTGCTACCCTGGTGCATCATCAGAAATGCTAAAGCCTCCTCCTTGGTGGGGATATCCATATTTTTCGACTTTTCCAGAATATTTTCATAGTCGCGGGGGGTATCCATGTCCATCAAAACACCGCTGTCGGGGGTTGCTACATCCATACAGGCTTTTTCCCGTGCCTCCAGGTAACGTCTCAGTCCCCCGGTCCCGGTCCAGCGTAAAATACCTTCACGGTGGTAAACCGGAATAAGGGGCGGATGCCCCCGTTGCCCTTTAAAAGCAGGATAGACCACCAGTGAAGGGTTTGACGAGTGCTTTTTTATTAAATGGATGATGGTCGATGGTCTTACCAGGGGAATATCGGCCGGCATGATAAAAAAGGCCCGGGTATCTTCCCTGAGCGCTTCAACCCCTTTTCTAATGGAACCCATCATGCCCTTTTCATACTGCGGGTTCACAACCCAGGCGATATGGTTTTTCTCGAGTACCGGAATGATGTCGCCATATCGATGGCCCAGCACGACGATGATTTCGGTGATGCCTGCATGTTGAAAAGACCTGATCGTATGCCTGACAACCGTGCCGCCCCCCAGCGGCAGGAGTGGTTTTAACCGGCCCATTCTGGATGCGTACCCGGCTGCGAGCACAATAGCTGCTATCTCCCTGTTCTGCATGGCAAAACCATATCATCGCCTGGATGATTGTCAACAGCGGACCGGACAAGAAATCGGTTCCGGAGCATTACTTTATTATTATTATTACTTATAGTAATATATTTATTCATATAATACTTGACATGTTAATGTACGTGTTTACCTTTCTTGTCAGATAAATTCATGCACGACCACACGCAGTCAAGGCGCTGACCTTTGCTGCTAAGTTCAATAAAAGGAGGAAAAAAATGGGTAAAATTATCGGAATCGATCTGGGGACAACCAATTCATGCCTTTCAATCATGGAGGGCGGAGACCCGAAAATTATCAATAACCTGGAAGGCACCCGGACGACACCTTCCCTTGTCGCTGTCTCGGAAAAGGGGGAGCGTCTGGTGGGGCAGATCGCCAAGAGGCAAGCTATAACCAATCCTGAAAACACGGTTTTTGGAATAAAACGGCTGATCGGTCTTCAATATGACGCACCCGAGGTACAGCACGACATCAGAAATCTGCCGTACAGGATCGAAAAGGCATCCAACGGCGATGAGCGCATCAACATCAGGGGCAAGAACTACAGCCCTGCTGAAATTTCATCCTTTATCCTGGCAGACATCAAAAAATCAGCCGAAACATACCTGGGCGAAGCGGTAACGGATGTGGTCATAACGGTGCCCGCCTATTTCAGTGACAGCCAGAGACAGGCCACCAAGGATGCCGGGAAAATCGCCGGCCTCAATGTGCTCAGGATCATCAATGAGCCTACGGCCGCTTCGCTGGCCTATGGCATGGATAAAAAATCCGAAGAGAAAATTGCGGTGTTCGACCTGGGCGGCGGGACCTTCGATATTTCCATTCTCGAAATCGGGGACGGGGTCTTCGAAGTCAAAGCGACCAACGGAAATACGCACCTGGGGGGTGAAGATTTCGACCTGCTCCTGATTGACCATATCGCGGCTGAGTTTAAAAAAGAACAGGGGATCGATGTCCGGAAGGACAGCATGGCCCTGCAGCGGCTGAAGGAGGCTGCCGAAAAAGCCAAAATGGAACTCTCCACCGCCATGGAAACCGATGTCAACCTGCCTTTTATAACTGCGGATGCAAGTGGGCCGAAACATCTGAATGTCAAAATAACCCGGGCAAAGCTGGAATCTATTGTCGGGGACCTGCTGGGCCGGCTGGAGGAACCGTGCCGGACGGCTATGCAGGACGCCGGGCTTTCCATGAGCGACATCAACGAGGTCATCATGGTCGGCGGTATGACCCGCATGCCGGCCGTGCTACACAAGGTCGAACAGATTTTCGGCAAAGAGCCCAACAAGGGGGTAAACCCCGATGAGGTTGTAGCCCTGGGGGCCGCGATTCAGGGTGCGGTGCTCAAGGGTGACGTGAAAGACGTGCTCCTGCTGGACGTGACCCCCCTTTCCCTGGGGATCGAGACCCTGGGCGGCGTCATGACCCAGCTCATTGAAAAAAACACCACCATCCCGGCTAAAAAAAGCCAGGTTTTTTCTACCGCGGAAGACAACCAGCCGGCGGTATCCATCCACGTGCTGCAGGGAGAGCGGGAGATGGCTGTCGACAACAAGCGTCTGGGGCGTTTTGAACTGACGGATATTGCTCCTGCGCCAAG
>JAFDAT010000443.1 GCA_019313725.1 Deltaproteobacteria bacterium | reverse complement strand
ATTGAAAAAATCATCAAAAAAAATTCTTGGTATAAATCAGCGATCACCGGCAGAGCATGGCCCCTTCGAGGGGCCTTCCTCATACCCCCGGCTCTGCCGGTGGTCGCTGATTGAAAGTGATATATTTCAATGAAAAAAAATAGAAACGTCTACCTGAAAATGAAAACCCTGGCGCAGGCTCGGGAGATCATACTCACTGAATTCCAGGCCCACAACTCCCTGTCTACGGAAATTATTCCCGTTCAGGATTCGGTGGGCAGAACGCTGGCGCAACCGGTGACGGCCGAACTCTCCTCTCCCCATTTTCATGCGGCCGCCATGGATGGTGTTGCTGTTGCCGCCGCTTCCACCTTCGGCGCCAATCCGGCCCAACCGATAGAGCTGCAAGTGAATAAGGATGCATTCTACGTCAATACCGGGCATGTGCTGCCGGACAACACCGATGCCGTGATCATGATCGAACATCTCAACGTCCTGGATGAACACCGCATCCAGATCGAAGCGCCTGTTTTTCCCTGGCAGCATGTCCGCAAAATCGGGGAGGACATTGTCGCCACCGAACTTCTGTTTCCCCGGAACCACGTCATCACACCCTACTGCCTGGGAGCACTGATCACCGGCGGCATTTTCAAGGTGCCGGTGAAGAGAAAACCCCGCATCCTCATCATTCCCACCGGCTCGGAACTCGTGGACTGGCGATCATCCACGGCAGCGTTGAAACCGGGGCAGGTGCTGGAAAGCAATTCTTATGTTATCGGAAATCTGGCCGCAGAAGCAGGGGCGGACTTTTCCCGCAGTCGGCAACTCATGGACGATCCCGCAAAAATCCGCACTGCCGTACAGGCGGCAGTCAAAGGCGATGTGGACATTGTGCTCACCGTCGGGGGCTCCTCCGCCGGTTCCGAAGATTATACCAAGGATGTCATCATAGGCCTGGGAGAAGTGCTGGTCCACGGCGTGACCATCATGCCCGGCAAACCGGTTATCGTTGGCAAGATCGGAAACAAACCGATCTTCGGCATTCCCGGCTATCCGGTTTCGGCCATCATCGCCTTCGAACAGTTTGTCAAACCGCTTATCGACCAAATGAGAGGACAGCCGGAACAGGCAAGGCCCTCCATATATGTGGAACCCACCCGCAAGGTCGCTTCAAAGCTCGGGCTCGAAGAGTTTGTGCGGGTCAAACTGGGAACCGTCGGCAGCCGGGTGGTTGCCACGGCACTACCGCGCGGTGCGGGGTGTATCACCAGCATTACCGAAGCGGACGGCATCATACGCATTCCCGAGCACATGGAGGGACTCAAGGATAACCAGGCTGTCAAGGCGGAACTCATTAAACCGGCGGCCTCCATCGACAACACCATCGTGGCCGTCGGCAGCCATGACAACACCCTGGACGTACTCGCGGATGAACTCAAGGCCGGTACCACAAACCTGAGCCTCTCTTCGAGCCATGTGGGCAGCATGGGCGGATTGATGGCCGTAAAAAGAGGCGCCTGCCATATCGCCGGATCGCATCTGCTCGACACGGAAAACGGCACCTACAATGTGTCCTACCTGGACAAATATATGCCCGGCCGAAATGTCCGCCTGGTCAATCTCGTCATGCGGGACCAGGGCCTGATCGTACCCAGGGGAAATGCCAAGGGGATATCCAGCATCGAGGACCTGGCGCGGGATGACCTGGCGTTCATCAACCGGCAGGGCGGTTCCGGTACACGGATTCTGCTCGATTATAAACTGGGGCAACTGGGCCTGGATCCAGCCCGGATTAACGGTTATGACACCGAGGAGTATACCCACATGTCTGTGGCGGTGGCGGTTTTGAGCGGCACCGTGGATGTGGGCCTGGGCATTTTTGCCGCGGCCAGGGCTCTCGATCTTGACTTCATCCCCGTGGTCACCGAACAGTATGATCTGGTCATTCCCCAGGAATATTTCGAGTCGGAAAAAATTCAAGCCCTCATGGACATTATTAACACCGACACTTTTAAAACGCGGGTAGAATCACTCGGGGGCTATAGTACGGAAAAAACCGGGCAGGTGATCATATAGTTCACTTCAGGATTCCTGAGGCCAAGGGGTCGATCCAAGTGTCCTATTGTTTCGATTTCGATAGTGATCCCGATTTCGATTTGGATTTGGATCATTCAATCCAACAATACTACAACTAATCGGGAGATGATCCATAATTCATAATTCCTGAATCCCTAAATCCATGTAAAAAGGACTTTTTACATGGGTGTCAACATTGGCCATAAAAATGAAACCTGAATCCAAAACACACCATCCTATCGGACTGCAGACCTCCCCATGGGTGCTGCTGAGCGGCGTACTGATCCTTCTGATCGTTGTCGCGGTGATGGCCGTGCAGGATATCAACCGGGAGAGGCAGAACATGTCCCGGATCCTCATCGAAAAGGGCGCTGCCTGGATCAAAGCATTCGAAGCCGGAACCCGGGTAGGTATGCGGCGTATGATGAGGGGGGAGGAGCACATCCAGCACCTTCTTGAAGCGACGGCGGAACAGGCCGATGTGCTCTATGTGATGATAACCGACAGCCAGGGCATCATTCTGGCCCACAACGACACCTTCCTGAAAGGGAAGCGCCACATCGACCGCCGGTCATTGCCGCCTGCGGGCGAACATGCCCGGGAACACTGGAGGATTGTAGAAAAGGCTGACGGTCAAAAAGTCTTTGAGGTTTTTCGTGAATTCCGCCCGCTGACCCATAAAGAAATGATGCGCCATCTGCGCAGATTCCAAAAACTTGATGAATCGGAAACCATGGGCGGCAGAATGCACGGCCAGGACAGCCGGCTGCTTCCTCAACAGCCCGAAGGCGTCCAGCGGTTCATCATTATCGGGCTCGATATATCACCCTTCGAACAAGCCAGAAAAGAGGATTTGAAGAACACGCTGATCCTGTCGTCCGTGCTGCT
>JAFDAT010000442.1 GCA_019313725.1 Deltaproteobacteria bacterium | reverse complement strand
CGTCGATATCCGGATTGTCGGGTTCCACCAGCCTGGCAAACGCCATGGCGTATTCCAGATAATCGTGACCGGCATAGACCACCGTATCCCCGGGCAGTTCCACCAGGTGCTGAATCGAACGATAAAATGCCTTCAGGTCACCGGAGAAGCAAGTGCCCACGGTACCGTTAAACAGCGTATCCCCCGTTATCAGATAGCGGTCCCAATGAAACGTAACCGAGTCCAATGTATGACCGGGCGTTGGGTAGATCCTTATGGTTTCATTATCCAGAACAATGCGCCCGTCTTCAGCCAGGGTATTGTGGTCAAGGATCCGGGCATCTGATTTTTCCAGGAGTCCCCGGTTCCCGGATGTGTGGTCCGGGTGTGCGTGGGTGTTGGTGATGTACTGCAGTTCCAATCCGGCGGATCCGATAAAGTCCAAAATCGCTTCAACGGCACCCCCATCAATGGCCAGGACTGAATTTTCACCATAAATCAAATAGCTTAAATTATCCGTCCCATATTTGAACTGTTTAATATACATGCTGTATTCAGTATCAACCCTGTTGATTTATTGTCAACTTCTACATTCAAAATTTTAACATTTCATCTGTAACATGCCTTGATTTTTCAACATCCATGTAATAATAAATTACCCCACAAAAAACCACATGGATAATGTTTTCGATTTGCTAATTAACATTCAATAATTATTATAAAAAATATCATAATTCTTTAATTTTTTGCTTGACATTATTTCCATAATGTATTCTTATTGCGAAAAGTGGATTTAAGTGGATATTATTGGTGAATTATGTTCAGAGGAAGTTCATTCCATACCATTGATGCCAAGGGCAGAATAATTATCCCAAAAAGGTTTCGCGAACCCATTCAAAACAGCGGAAATCCGGGTTTGATGATTTCGCGGATGGACAACGGCCTGGTGGCTTATACGCTGTCCGACTGGGAAAAAATCGAAGCTAAAATTCTGTCCCTGGCCGAAAAAAGCGACAGCATGCGCAGGTTCAGGCGGGTATTTATCGGCGGTGCCTTCGAATGTAATTGTGACCGGCAGGACCGAATCCTGGTCCCTCCGACACTGCGGGAATATGCCATCCTCGACAGAGAAATCGTTATCGTGGGTGTTCTGGACCATTTTGAAATATGGTCACGCCAAAACTGGGACAAGGAAAACAGTTTCATGGAGAAAGATATGCAAAAGGAGGAAGTCCGAAACGAAATCGCCAGATTAGGAATTTGATCACATGGCCTATACGCATATTCCGGCCATGCTGGCGGAAGTTATCCAGTGGCTCGAACCCGAACCCGGAAACATATTTGTCGACGGAACCGTCGGCGGGTGCGGCCATGCCGCCGCCATCTGCAACGCTATCGAGCCGGATGGAACCTATATCGGCCTGGATCAGGACCGTGATGCGATCGATAACGCAAAACGCGCTCTTGAACGTTTCAAAACGACTGTCCACCTCTTTCACGGCAATTTCGTACAAATGCCGGATTTTCTCTCCCAGCTGAACATCCCTGCAACAGATGGCATTCTTCTTGATCTCGGAATATCTCTTCACCACGTTGCTTCCTCGGGGCGTGGATTCAGTTTCAGAAAGGACGAGCCGCTGGACATGCGTATGGACATCCGCTCCGACGTCAAAGCCTGGGATCTGGTCAATGGCCTGGATGAAACCAATCTCAGACAAATATTTCAGCGTTACGGAGAAGAGCGCCGGGCCAGGCAGATCGCCCGGCGGATCGTGCAGGCAAGAAAACGGAATGCAATCAGCTCCAGCCGGCAGCTTGCCGATATCGTAAGTCAGGCAGTGCCGAAAGCCAGTTGGAAACCGGGATTTCATCCGGCCACCCGGGTGTTCATGTCACTGCGGATAGCAGTCAATAAAGAGCTGGAGCGTTTAGAGCAATTCCTGGACACCGCTGTCGATTTCCTGGAGCCCGGTGGACGCATCTGCGTTCTCTCGTTCCACTCCCTGGAGGATCGGATCGTCAAACACCGGTTCCGGATGCTTGAAAACCCATGCACTTGTCCATCCGATCTGCCTGTGTGCGCCTGTGGCAGACAAGGCACGCTGCGGGTTCTCACGCGAAAAGCACAGCGGCCCACCGCTGAAGAAGTTATGGTCAATCCCATGGCACGCAGCACGAAATTGAGAGCGGCTGAAAAACTATGGCAGTAAAAAAAACTCAAAAACTGACATTCACCGGGCTTTGGCTGGTCATGCTCCTGTTGTTCATTGGCGAACTTTTTTTTTACACTTGGTGCCGCGTCAACAATGTCAGACTAGGGTATGAGATTGCCAACCAAACCGAAAAAAAAAATAGGCTTCTGGCGTACCAAAACAACCTGAAAATCGAACTGGCCAGTCTGAAATCACCCGAACGCATTGCACGCATTGCCAATAATCAGCTCGGTCTTTCCATGCCCCGGGCCGAACAGACCATTGTTATGCCATGAAAAATAAAGCCCATAAATATATTGACATGCGTATCGGCATCATTGGCTTTTTCTTTTTCATGCTGATCATGGTCATTGGTGCCAAGGCAGTATACCTGCAGATGTTCTGCGGCAGCTGGCTTTCAGAACGGGCGGCCAACCAGTACGAAAAGGCCCTGGTTACCATCGGCAAACGCGGCCAGATTTATGACCGCAATCACCACGAGATGGCCGTCAGCATCGAAACGACCTCATTGGCTGCCTACCCGGCCAGGATGCAGGCAAAAAAATCCGCTGCCCGGTCCCTGGCCAGAATATTGAACCTCGACCGCCGAATGCTCGAGAAAAAATTCAATTCCCAGAGTGCCTTCGTCTGGATAAAGCGCCAGGCAACCCCGAAAGAGTTGAATGAGATCAGGGCCCTTAATCTTGAGGGCATCGACTTTATTCCGGCCTACAGCCGGTTTTATCCCAACAAAACGCTGGCAGCTCAGGTTCT
>JAFDAT010000441.1 GCA_019313725.1 Deltaproteobacteria bacterium | reverse complement strand
CTCCTGGCCGATTCCGCCAATTCAAAGTTCTCAAATTGTTGGCTATCAAATAGCCGCTCTACGCCATATAGCTGACGGTCGTCCTGCAGTATCGCGTATAGGTACTAACGGCCATTTATAGGTATTCCGCTCCGCTATCCATGATACTGGACGTAGCTGACAGGTTAATGTCAGTTAAAGCGGGACATGCGCCCGCGGATTACGAATATTCCGGCCACAACACTCGATGTTCACGGCTTTAGCTTCGAATTCGCGGGTGCGCTTGGGTTCGATAACGAATACTCAGGGTTCGCCGTAACACCGGCTCACTATATTAGCTTCGCAGAACTCAAGCATCGCACGTCCCTTAACCTTACTCTAGCACTTTAAGGAGATGTATGATGAAGTCTCAAAGTGGTGCCGATTTTACTGCCTTTATTGGCTTAGATTGGGCAGATACTAAGCACGATGTCTGTGTTCAGGCAGCAGGCTGCCAAGAACGGGAGTTCGGTTGTTTTCCTCACCAGGTGGCTGCCATTGAGAAGTGGGCACGTTCTATACACCGACGCTTTGGGGGGCACATCGCTGTGGCACTGGAACTATCCAAAGGCCCCATCGTGTATGCCCTACAGAAGTATGACTTCTTCGTACTGTTCCCCGTCAATCCATCAATGCTGGCCAAGTACCGACAGGCATTTAAACCCAGTCGTGCCAAGGATGATCCAACTGATGCAGAGCTCGCACTGGATCTGGTGCTACGTCACCGTGACAAGTTCACACCACTTAGGCCGCAGAGTGTGAAGATGCGCACGCTGCTGTATCTGGTTGAGCAGCGGCGCCGGCTGGTCGGTGATAAGACGCGTTACACCAACCGTCTGGGTAACGCGCTTAAACAATATTATCCGCAAGCACTGGACTGGTTCGAACAACGCGATACGGTGTTGTTCTGTGACTTTATCACTCGATGGCCCACACTGACCCAAGTCAAACGTGCTCGCAAGGCCACGCTGACCACTTTCTTCAAGACCCACAATGTGCGCTTCGATCGGTTGATCGACGCGCGTCTACAAGCCATTAAAGTGGCTATGCCGCTAACTCATGATGTGGCAGTGATCAATACGCATAAGCTGTATGCACTTGCATTGATCGAGCAACTTCGTGCCACGCTCAAGGCGATCCACGATTATGACAAAGAGATCGCCGCTATCGCGCCCACACTCTCGGACTATGCATTATTCAATGCGTTGCCAGGTGCAGGACCCAAACTGGCACCACGCTTGCTGGTCGCCTTTGGCGAGCAGCGTGATCGCTTTGCTGGTGCGAATGAGTTCCAAATGTATGCTGGTATCGCCCCGGTGACTGAACGCAGTGGCAATAAGAGCTGGGTACATTGGCGCTGGCAATGCCCTACCTTCTTACGCCAGACATTGGTTGAATGGGCGGGACAGACGATTAATAAATCCTTCTGGGCAGGGACTTATTATCGCCAACAAATTGCTAAAGGTTCTTCTCACCAAACTGCTGTACGGGCCTTGGCCTTCAAGTGGACACGTATTCTTTACTGCTGCTGGCAGACACGTACACCGTATGACGAATCAAAATACCTGGAGGCGTTGAGACGGCGTGGATCCCCCCTACTCAAACGACTGAGTGAAACCATGTAAAAATACTTGACGGAATACCTCAGGGCGTGAAGCCGCCCATCATGGAGGGTGGCTTGGACGTATTGGTCACACCTCCTATTTAGGTATCGTGACTGTGAACTCGATCTCGGCCAATTGCTCGGGTGACTTTCCGATGGACTCCAGGAATGGCAGCCAACGGGGGTCATCATGGATATTGGCAAACTCAAACTGGGTCGGGATTTCCGCCAGACCTGGATCCTTGTACTCAATCGCCTTGGCCAGCCACTCGAAGGCGCGATCAGCTTCGCCGCGGTAGGCCAGACTAAAGGCGATATTGTAGGACCAGCCCTGCTCGTGTTTATCAATTAATTCGGCCAGTGCGGCATCGGACTCGTTTTTCTGCCCCAACGCGTGGTAAGCCATCACCAGGCCGATCAGCCTGAAGGCTTCTAACGGTTCCTGCTTTATTGCCGCCAGGGCAGCCTCTGGCTCATTCTTGAGCAACAGTGCAAAACCAAGTTTGGATTGCGTCCCAATTTTTCCCGGGTACAATCGTAACGAAGTGCGTAACAGGGGCAAGACCTCATCTGGACGGTTTAACGAGTTATAAGCCAGTCCGAGGTTACCCAGGACGCGGTTGTTTATCGGGTCACGTACAAGTATGTATTGCTGCACGGAAATGCCTTGCTCCGCGCGGCCGAGATTTTGCAGCAAGGTAGCAGCCTGGCTGAGGCTATCAAGGTTGCCAGGTTCCAGCGCCAGTGCGCGTCCCAGGTGCCTGGCCGCCGCTGCTAGGTCGTTTTTGAAATACATCGCGAGCCAGCCGAGCATAGCGTGTGCCGGTGCATAGTCCGAATCAATGGCCAGTGCCTTTTCCACCGCTTCCTGCGCCAGTTGTAAGCCTTCATCGAAAGGCCGCATTCCCCGGCCCGCTTGATCCTGGTAAGTACCACCAAGGTCAACCCAGGCCGCCGCATAATCCGGGGCAATTTCCAGTGCTTGCTGATACAAAGCGATAGCTTCACCCCAGGATTCAGGGGTTCTTTGGAGCTTCAGATGGCGGGCCTGCAGATACAGCGCGTAGGCCTCCGGGTCGGTCTTCTCGACGGTTGGTACTGCACCCAGCAATTTTACCTTCAACTCCGTCACCACCGCCGCCGCAATCTCGTCCTGGATGGCGAAGATATTGTCCAGCGAGCGGTCATAGGTTTCGGACCACAGGTGTGAGCTGTCATTGGCCCGGATCAGCTGCGCCGTGATGCGCACCTGGTTGCCGGCCTTGCGCACCGAGCCTTCCAGCACGTGCTTCACGTTCAGTTCACGGGCGACATCGGCAATCGATGTGT
>JAFDAT010000440.1 GCA_019313725.1 Deltaproteobacteria bacterium | reverse complement strand
TTTCTGACCATTTCCGAGGTGCTTTTAAATATGACGGCGATCAAACAAGATGCCAACTCCCTGCGCATGACCGCTTATGCCTCCCTGATGGCAGCCTTGACCGCCGTGGGCGCATACATTAGCCTGCCCATCGGTCCGGTTCCCGTTGTTTTGCAGAACCTGTTTGTTTACATGACCGGTCTTCTTCTGGGTCGAAAGTGGGGAGCCATTGCCATATCGACCTACCTTCTGGCCGGTATCTGCGGGCTGCCCGTTTTTGCCGGCGGCAAAGGGGGCATCGGGCATGTCATCGGGCCGACCGGCGGCTACCTCATCGGCTTTCTTCCGGCAAATATCATCATCGGAACGATCTCGGAAAAAGGTAAAGGAAAAGTGTTGTTCGACCTGACCGGTTTGCTGCTTGGCACTGCCGTCATCTATGGCCTGGGGGTGCCCTGGCTCAAACTGGTAACCGGCATGAGCCTGTCAAAAACGCTGGCACTGGGCATGTATCCGTTTCTGCTCGGAGATGCTCTCAAGATAGCCGTGGCCATTCCATTGGCAAAAAAAATACGACCCATCGTGGATATTCGATAAAATGTGAAATTCGGCCAAAGGCGAAAATATAACCCAGGGCATCACAGGCTGTCCCGCAACCAGCGTTGGCAGGGATAAATCCCTGTGCTACATGACCGTGCATGATGTCGGTCGAAATAATATATGAATAATCAGAGTGTTGCCAATGTAGGCCAGGGCTTCAGCCCTGAATAAAATATGTCATTGCTGCAAATCGAGCGTTATTGGACAGCCTGTTCAGCCCTGTAAAAAAACTTCTTTCGGAATACGAGTGCCCTGTTATCATCGGCTAACCACCACAATCGTATATCTACTGAAAGTGTAATTGCCGTGAAGAAAAAAGACGATGTGATTATCGAAGTGGTGAACCTCCTGCATCGCTTTCCGGACGGGACCGCAGGTGTCGACCGGATCAGCCTTTCCATCCGTCGGGGAGCGTTTGTCATCATGGCGGGGCCGAATGGGTCGGGAAAAACCACCCTGTTGAGACACTTCAACGGCCTGGCGATGCCATCGGCAGGGACTGTGAAAATAAATGGTATTTCGGTCAAGGAAAACCTGGTGCGGGCGCGCAGGGTCGTGGGCATGGTTTTTCAAGATGCCGACAGCCAGATTGTGGGTGAAACCGTCAGTGAAGACGTGGCCTTCGGTCCTGAAAACCTGGGCATGGATCCGTCAGAAATCGATAGCCGAACCCGGTGGGCCCTGGAAAAAGTCGGTCTGTCCCACATGACCGATGCTGCGCCCCACTTTCTGTCCGGAGGGGAAAAACGCAGGCTTGCCGTCGCCGGTGTCCTGTCCATGAAACCGGAAATCATCGTTTTTGACGAGCCCTTTTCAAATCTGGACTACCCGGGAATATGCCAGGTTGTCGAACAGATGAGAACCCTGCATGCCGAGGGGCATACGATCGTGGTTGCCAGCCATGACCTGGATCCGGTCATCGGGCTTGCTGACCGCCTTATTTTTTTAAACCGGGGCAGGGTCGTCAGGGATGGAGAACCCGCAATCGTGGCACCGGATGCCGCTCTTTTCGGGATCCGGCCGGTCACGGGGTTCATGTCCCAAGAGGAGCGCGTACTATAGTATTCATTCAAGAAAGGTCATTTTTTCGACACGGATTACACGGATTGCATTGATGCTTTTTTTCCCTTTTCTTATTCATTTGATGTTTGATGTTGGATGTTGGATGTTCGCTGTTCATCACAAAGATGTCTTATCCTTTCTGGTTCAACCGGCCTGGGAGGAAAAGTGGCATCCCTGACCGCGTTCCACTATCGGGCCGGCAATACCATGGTTCATTCCCTGGACACTCGGGTCAAACTCGTCCTCATGGCCTTGGCGAGTCTGGCCATTCTCAATGCATCGGCTACGGCCCTGATGCTGTTGAGCGGTATCGTAGTCATACTGTGTTTGGCCGGCCACGTACACCTCCTGTCCGCCGCCAGGGAGCTTCGATTCTTTTCAATTGTTCTGGTAATGGTCTTTGCGGCAAGGGTTTTATCGACGCCGGGGGAACCCTTGTTGCAGATCGGATTCCTGGTGGTCGGCAAGGCGGGTCTCATCGGCGGCGCTATCGTTTGCTGGCGGCTTCTGCTGGTGGTCGTCCTGGGCCTGGTTTTTATTTCCAGCACGCGCATTTCCCAAATAAAACATGCCGTGGCCTGGTTTTTCACACCGGTACCATGGGTCCCGGAAAAAAGGGTCGCCACTATGCTGGGACTGGTCGTTCGCTTTATCCCGGTTATATTCATCAGGGCCGGTGACGTGGCGGCCGCTCAGAATGCCAGGTGTGTGGGCAGCCGCAGAAACCCGTTCTATCGGCTAAAGGTTTTTTCGGTCCCCATGCTGAGAAGTGTTTTCAGGGATGCCGGCAATCTGGCAGCGGCCATGGAGGCCCGCTGTTATTCAGAGGATGCCTCCCGGGGGTTGATGAAAGCGGCGAAAAGCGACTGGCTGGTTTTGATATCAGGCGGCAGCCTGTGTGTCATCGCTATGATTCTGTAGCTGGAATTTCTTCAATTGAACCGAAATTTTTATTGACAGCTGAAAAAAAAGTAATTAAATGTATCTATTTTATTGGGCCGTTAACTCAGTTGGTAGAGTATCTGCCTTTTAAGCAGAGAGTCGCGCGTTCGAGCCGCGCACGGCCCACCAAAATTTTGAAAATTCAGTTTGCGTCCCCATCGTCTAGTCTGGTCCAGGACACCGGCCTTTCACGCCGGCAACAGGGGTTCGAATCCCCTTGGGGACGCCAATCAATTCAAGAGGTTACAGTCTGTAACTTCTTTTCGTCAAGTCCGGACACCCTGCCGGACACCTTTTGGCCTCCGAAACTGATCCTTTCGGGGGCTTCTTCTTTTTTGAACTCAACCACCTCACCTGGTCTTTTGAA
>JAFDAT010000439.1 GCA_019313725.1 Deltaproteobacteria bacterium | reverse complement strand
TATCACCAAAGCCAGCACCACCGACAGAATGCCGGCGACGACAGCAGTCAGGACGGCAATCCGGTTCTTCATCTGGAATATCAGCAGGCAAATAAACATGGCGGTAAGGGCATAATCGATTCCGAAAGCATGGGCGGGAATGAGGTGGCCGAAATATCCGCCCGCGACCGTACTGATCAGCCACATCAGATTGGCGGTATGGTTGACCACCAGAGAACGGTCCAGATCCCAGGCGTCATTACCCAGACGCGTGTAATTGACGGCAAAACTTTCGTCGGTGACACCGTAAGCAAAAAGCGACAGCTTCAAGCGACTCTCTTTGCCCAAAAGGGCCGCAAGAGATGAACTCATGAGCAGGTGACGCAGATTGACCATGAAGGTGGTCATCACGATGGGCACCAGTGATGCTCCGGCCGCCAGCATGGATACCGCTATGAACTGTGAGCTTCCGGCAAAGACGAAGATGGACATCAGCCCGATTTGAAAAGGCGTCAGCCCCGCTTTCTGTGCCAGTACACCGAAAGCCAGTCCGATGGGCAGATATCCAAGGCAGATAGGCCAGGCCGCCGCGGCACCTTGGGCTAATTTGCGGCCGGCATTCGCCGGTTGTGTTGTCGGTTTCATCAGAAACAACCTGTTTTACTGCCTCCATTTTGATAACCGCTAATTATACCACAGATGCCGACAGCTTTCATCATAAAATGTTTTTTTATTGACAAAGTAACAATATTGGTTTATTTTTATAAACTTTATCAAGATTAAGCAATACTACCGGCCACCCACGCAGGACCAACGGGTGGTTTTGTTTTGGAAAAAGCCGGCAAAGAAGGGTCGGAAACGCGATACTCATTCGCCCTTCAAACAACCCTGCAAGAAAATTAACGAGGAACTGCTGTCATGGAAAAAGATTTGAACCAGATTCGAAATATCGGTATCAGCGCTCACATCGATTCTGGGAAGACAACGCTGACCGAAAGAATCTTGTATTATACCAACAGGATTTACGCTATTCACGACGTCAAAGGCAAAGATGGTGTCGGGGCCACCATGGACTCGATGGAACTCGAGAAAGAGCGTGGCATCACGATTGCATCGGCGGCGACCTTCTGCGAATGGCGCAACCACCAGGTCAATATCATTGACACCCCGGGGCACGTAGACTTCACCATTGAAGTCGAACGATCCCTGAGAGTCCTGGATGGCGCCATCCTGGTTCTCTGCTCAGTCGGCGGTGTTCAGTCCCAATCCATTACCGTGGACCTGCAGATGAAACGCTATAAGGTGCCGTGCATCGCCTTCATCAATAAATGCGACCGCAGCGGGGCCAATCCCTTTCGCGTCATCAAACAACTCAGAGACAAATTGAACCATAATGCCGTGGCCATGCAGATGCCCATCGGTCTGGAGGCCGACCTGCAGGGCGTGGTGGATCTGGTGGCCATGCAGGCCATCTATTTCGATGGGGAAAACGGCGAAGATCTTCGTGTCGATGACATACCGGACAACATGCTCCAGGAAGCCGAAGGCCTGCGTGAAGAGCTCATCGATGCAGCGTCCATGTATTCCGACGATCTCATGGAAGCCGCACTCGAAGGTGAAGTTACCCAGGATCTGCTGCTGCAGGCAATCCGTACCGGTACACTCAGTCGTGAACTCACGCCGGTTTTTATGGGTTCGGCCTATAAAAATAAAGGTGTACAACCCCTTCTGGACGCCGTCAACGATCTTTTGCCCTGCCCGTCGGACGTCGATAACCAGGCCCTGGATATGAAAAACAATGAAACCCAGATAACCCTGGCATCAGACGCAAGTAAATCTCCGGTGGCACTGGCCTTCAAGCTGGAGGACGGCCAATACGGCCAACTGACCTATATCCGGGTATACCAGGGTACGATCTCCAAAGGCGATACCATCGTCAACGCCCGCACCGGCAAAAAGGCCAAAGTCGGGCGGCTTGTACGCATGCACGCCGATCAGATGGAGGATATCGATTCAATCCCTGCCGGTTACATCGGCGCCCTGTTCGGCATCGACTGTGCCTCGGGTGACACCTTCACCGATCGCGACAGCCGCCTGAGTATGACCTCCATGTACGTGCCGGAGCCGGTTATCTCCCTGGCCATCGTCCCCAAAGACAACAAGGCCCAGACCAACATGTCCAAGGCGCTCAACCGGTTTACCAAAGAGGATCCGACCTTCAGGACCTACGTCAACCAGGAAACCGGCGACACTATCATTTCAGGTATGGGTGAACTCCACCTTGAGGTTTACATCGAACGTATGCGGCGTGAGTACGCAGCCGATGTCGACACCGGAATGCCGAGAGTCGCTTACCGCGAGACCATCACCCGCAAGGCCGAATTCAATTACACGCACAAGAAACAAACCGGCGGTGCGGGTCAGTTCGGCCGTGTGGCCGGATATATCGAGCCTGCCGACAATGATGAGTTTGAATTTGTCAACAGCGTCACCGGCGGCTCCATCCCGACACAATTTATAGCATCCTGCAAAAAAGGCTTTAAAAGCTGTCTCGTCAAAGGCCCTAAAATGGAGTTCCCGGTCACCGGCATCCGTATTGTCATCGATGACGGTGCATCGCATGCTGTGGATTCCTCGGAAATGGCCTTTCAGGCAGCAGCCCGGGGTGCATTCCGGGAAGGATACGCCAAGGCCAGGCCCGTCATCCACGAACCGATCATGAAAGTCGTCGTCGAATCGCCCACGGAGTTCCAGGGCAACGTTATGGGCTCATTGAACCAGAGGCGCGGCATTATCCTGGGGTCCCAGGACGAGGGGGTCATGTGCGTCATCGAAGCCCAGGTTCCCCTGGCGGAGATGTTCGGCTACTCGACGGTGCTGAGGTCTTCCACCCAGGGCAAAGCGCAGTTCATCATGGAATTCAACACCTACAGACAAGTGCCGCAGAGTATCGCCGAAGATCTGGTGAAACCTGAAACGTAAAACGTAAGTTGTATATCGTAAAACGAACATTATGACCATAACCGATTATGCAAGCGCGCTGGACCGGCAGTCGGCTGTCGTACAAAAACAAAGCCGCCCTGCCCGCCCGGCTGAAATTATCAATCTTAGAGAAAGGAATTTCATCATGCTCAAGAAAGATCTCATTTTGCGTAATCCCTTGAGACTGCTGGGGCAGGAAAATCAGGACATCCTCCCCGAAGGGGGGATTGGGGCCGTGCTGGCTCGAGCCGGCGTGGGCAAAACCGCCCTGATGGTACAATTGGCTCTGGATACACTCCTAAGAGAAAAAAATGTCCTCCACGTCAGCCTGAACGACCCGGTGGACAAGGTCCGTCTGTGGCACAAGGAAGTCTTTCATAACCTGGCGGAGCAGTACAACCTTTCCCAGATCAACCAGCTGTGGGATTCAATCCTGCCCAAACGATTCATCATGACCTTCAAGGTGGAAGGTTTCAGCGTACCCAAACTTGAAGAACGCCTGCGCGATCTTACGGAACAGGATATCTTTAAGCCGCAGATGATCATCATCGACGGGTTCCCGTTCGAAGGGTCAGTCGAGGAACCCCTGCAGCAGTTGAAAGAGTTTTCCAGCCGCCACGGGCTCCGAATATGGTTCTCCGTGCGGACACATCGCCATGAAGATCCAGGGCCGGGTGGGATTCCGCCCCAGTTGTCGAACATCGACGGTCTTTTCAACGTGATCCTCCAGCTGCTACCGGAGGGTAAAAAGGTGCATGTACGGGTACTGAAGGGGGTCGATTCAACCGCGGACTACCCGGAACTTCTGCTGGATCCGGCCACGATGCTGATCAGTCCTCAGTCAAAATAAATTTTCATGCCTGACCAGGCATGAAAATTTATTTTAGTCGTTCCACAAACGTGCCGATGCGTTTGTGGACCCGTTCGGCCCCATCCCCGAGCAGTATCCCGTGCCGATTGATGTTGAACAGGATGTACTCCTTATCCATGGATCCCACTTTTCTGAAGATCTGTTTCGAGCCCTTGGGATTCACCACCGGGTCACCATCGGACTGAACTACCAGGGTCGGTATATTTATATCGGGCAGCAGCGGCTCCAGCGCCTCCATCAGCCTCTCGAGTTCTCTCACACCGGCAATAGGATTCCGGAAGTAGTTAATATGGGGGTTTTCTGGGTTGTTCTCGACAAACTCCTTTTTGGCGGCGCCCCCACTGAATTTATCCATGAGACGGTTCCAGGCATCCAGTGCAGGGGCGAATCTCGCCCCCAAGTCGTTGAGCCGCATGGGAGCGGAAACCGCAAACACACCGGCCGCCCCGTTCACCCTGGAAGCCAGATGCAGCGCCAAACCCGCCCCGGTTGAAAATCCACCGATAACAACCCGTCGGCAGATATTGCTGACGACTGCATAGCCGGCTTCCAATGACGCCAGCCAATCCCCATAACTCCTTAAAGCGAGGTCATCCGGGGTTGTTCCGTGCCCTTTCAACCGCGGTGCATAAACCCAGAATCCCTGCTTCTGCAAATAGGTAGCCAGCGCTTTGACCTCCAGCGGTGCGGCCATATACCCGTGGGCCAGGACGACGCCCATGTCCCTTCCGCTTCCCTTGGCCAGAAAAGGCATGCCCACCTGTAAATCTTTGCTTTCACCCTCCACAAAAAAATCCTGATAGTCGCTTCTGTACTCGTCCTCGGCATTTCTCAACAGTTTTTTTACAATCCGGCGCCTGACAGCGCCCCCCGGCAACCAGGCAATACGGCGGATATGCTTTTGAAATTTTTCAAGCGGCTCCACTTCGTTGGCGATAACCGAAATTGGATTTTCAATGCGCGCCAGGTGAAAATCAAACACATCACCCATGGTGGAGGACTTTATCAGCATCCCGTTTTTTTCCGCTAAACAGCCCTTTTCAAGCGCCAGGGATATGAAATCCCGGTAATGCCCATAGCGGTCATCGGTCAACAGGTGAAGCTGGCCCTGCTGCAGACTCTGGTGGCAACTTACCTGCATACCTTTAAAATCGGCGGTCGCAGCCAGAAAGACCCTACGTTTGAGATCATCGGCCGTCATCCTGCTGAAGGGTCGATTCCTGATAATCGAGGCGAAAAGGTGGTCATGGTTGAGCGTCGTCATATTGTAAATACCGGCCATGTAACGCTGCATGATGCGCAGTGCGGATTTACGCATCAACCGCCTCGAGGGCAGCATGTCATCAAAATCTATTTTTCTTTCTGCTCTGATGTCACGGCGAATAACGTCCGGCTTCAGGTACCGGCATATCTCGATCGGTTTTCCGAATCGGATGTCCATGTCCACACCTAAAATCAGCATGGCACCTTCGGTCATGAACTCCTCCACGACCCGTTCCGGCAGGTTTTCCACCAGTTTGGAAGCAAGGCTGCTCAGGGCATTTTCTTTTGCTCTTATGGGGTAGTAGGTGATGTTTACGGGAACGATGCACGTCTCTTTACTGGATATGTGCTGTGCATCGTCGAT
>JAFDAT010000090.1 GCA_019313725.1 Deltaproteobacteria bacterium | reverse complement strand
GGATATCCGTGGAGGCTGCCCAGGAAGCCCTCCAGCTGATACGGCAGCGCTTCGGACCTGAGTACTGCCTCGACAAACCCCGTTCTTTCAAAAACCGCAAAAAGGCACAGGATGCCCATGAAGCCATCCGGCCGACCTCTGTTGAACTCACACCGGAAAAGGTCGCACCATTTTTGTCCGAGAACCAGTTAGCCCTCTACCGCCTCATCTGGAACCGGTTCGTCGCCTCCCAGATGACACAGGCCCTCATCGACCAGAATACGATTTCCGTGGCGGCCGGGCCCTACCTTCTTACGGCCACGGGGTCTTCCGTCAAGTTCCCCGGTTTCATGGTGCTCTACCTTTCCGTAGCCGATCAGCGGGAAAAGGAAAATGACCAGAAAAAAGGTCGGCTCCCGGAACTTTCCGAGGGCGCCCTGCTGCAATTGCACAAACTGGATCCCAGGCAGCACTTCACCAAACCGCCGCCCCGTTTCTCCGAGGCTTCACTGGTTAAGGAACTCGAAGAAAACGGCATCGGACGTCCCAGCACCTATACGGCTATTTTATCCACGATCCGCCAGAAGGGTTATGTGGATCTTGTTAAACGATATTTCCGGCCCAGCGAATTGGGTTTCCTGGTCAACGAACTGTTGGTGGGCAGTTTTTCAGATCTGTTCAATGTCGATTTTACCGCCAGGATGGAAGACTATCTGGATCAGATCGAATCCGCCGAATTGAACGCCAAGGACATACTCAAACAGTACTATGACCAGCTCCAGGAGGACCTCAAAAAAGCTAAGGAAAAGATGCCCAGCTTGAAAAGGGACGGGCTGCCCACGGGCCTTGACTGTCCCGACTGCAGCAAAGAGCTCTACCTCAAAGTAGGGAAAAACGGCCATTTTCTGGCCTGCAGCGGGTATCCGGAGTGCCGCTATTCCAGGGACTACATCCGGGATGAAAAAGGAAAGATACAGCCGGTTGAAATCCCCGAGGATGAAGTATCGGATAAAACCTGTGAGAAGTGCGGTCAGCCGATGGTCATCAAACAAGGCCGTTACGGCAAGTTCATGGCCTGCAGCGGGTATCCCGAGTGTAAAAACACCTACTCCGTAAATGCTGTTGCTCCGGGCAAGGACACCGGAGTGGCCTGCCCCGAACCGGGTTGCAGCGGCAAACTGATCGAAAAACAATCCAAGCGGGGAAAAATATTTTACGGCTGTAACCTTTTTCCGGAATGCTCCTTTGCCACCTGGGATAAGCCCGTCGATGAAAAATGTCCGCTGTGCGGTGCGCCGTTTCTAATTGAAAAAACGACCAAACGGGACGGCACCTTTTATGCCTGCAGGCAAAAGGAGTGCGGGTACCGCAAAGAACAAATTTAAATTCATCCCGCGCTGTCTACAGCGCAGGGTGGATTTAAATTAAGGCTTGACAATCGTCATTATTCCTGGCATAGAGCCGGACAACCTTAAATTTATTAATAAATATTAATGAAATTATGAAAAACAGGCGCATTAACCTCATCCTTATCAGAATTATTATCCTCGTCGTCGGTCTACTTGGCCGCGTCGAGGGACAGGGTGGTTAATGGCTTAATATCGCAGCAGCAATCAAGCAAAAATCCGTTACCAGCCCTGAAAAGCCGGTAACGGATTTTTTTTTACCCAACGGGTCAGACGGCTCTGAATCGAGCGTTGCCTGGATAAACGGTGCACTTATAGCGGTTGTCATAAATTTATTCAGATTGAGATCTAAATGGTATAGAGGGTTCCACATTTTTTCAAAGCAACAGATCATTATGAATCTGCATCGCTATGGTTCGTGGCGGTGAAAGACGAAGAGGTTTTAAGTATGGAAATGACAGGCGGTCAGATTTTGATGCAGGCATTGGTGGATGAAGCGGTGGACGTGATCTTCGGGTTTCCGGGAGGTGCTGTCATTGAAGTGTATGACGAACTCGTCAAAACCGATATTGAGCATATCCTCGTAAGACATGAGCAGGGTGCGGTCCACGCGGCCGACGGTTACGCCAGGGCCAGCGGCAAGGTCGGTGTATGCCTGGTGACGTCGGGTCCCGGCGCCACCAACACGGTGACGGGGATAGCCTCGGCCCACTCGGATTCCATCCCCCTGGTGGTGATCACCGGCCAGGTACCCACCCAGCTCATCGGCAACGACGCTTTCCAGGAGGTGGACATTGTCGGCATCACCCGACCGTGCACCAAGCACAACTACCTGATAAACGACGTGGCCGATATCGGCAAGGTTATCCGGGAGGCCTTTTACCTGGCCAGAACCGGCAGGCCCGGCCCGGTGCTGGTGGACATCCCCAAAAACCTGGTCAGCGCCAAAACGAAATATAAGCCCGTTACCCAGGTGCACATGAAATCCTACAACCCGACCTACAGCCCCAACATGAAACAGCTGAAAAAGGTCGCCAAGCTGGTAAAGGAAGCCCGAAAACCGGTCATATTCGCCGGTGGGGGCATCATCCTGTCCGGTGCATCGGAAGTGTTGACGGCGTTCGCCCGTAAAACCCACATACCGGTCACCGCGTCCCTGATGGGACTCGGTGGTTTCCCCGGCTCCGACCCCTTGTGGCTGGGCATGATCGGGATGCACGGCACCTACAGGGCCAACATGTCCGCCAGTTTCTGCGATCTGATGATTGGTATCGGGGTACGCTTCGATGACCGTGTCACCGGGAAAACAGACGCCTTTGCCGAGCAGGCGGAGATTGTCCATATCGACATCGACCCCACGTCCATCCGCAAGAACATCGCCGTAAACATACCCATCGTCGGCGACTGTAAACAATCACTCGCCAGCCTTAACGAGCTGGTGGCCGATCAGGATTCGGATACGCTGCTGAATCGCAAAAAGGAGTGGCTTGACCAGATAGACGAGTGGAAAAAAACCAACCCCCTGGCCTATGACCAGAAGGACATCATAAAACCGCAATTCGTTGTCGAAAAACTCTTCGAGCTGACCAAGGGAGAAGCTATCGTCACCACCGAAGTCGGCCAGAACCAGATGTGGGCCGCCCAGTACTATCACTTCGACCGGCCCAACAACTTTATCACTTCCGGAGGTCTCGGGTGCATGGGCTTCGGACTGCCTGCAGCCATCGGCGCGCAGATAGCCAAGCCAGACAGAACCGTCGTGGATATCGCGGGGGACGGAAGCATTCAGATGAATATCCAGGAGATGGCCACCGCCGTGCAATACAAGCTGCCGGTTAAAATTGTCATCCTCAACAATGGTTTCCTCGGTATGGTGAGACAGTGGCAGGAACTTTTTTACGGCAAGCGCTATGCGGCCACATGTATGGACTGCGCCCCCGATTTTGTAAAACTGGCCGAGGCCTACGGTGCCGTAGGTTTAAGAGCGAAAAAACCGACAGAGGTCGAACAGGTGTTGTCCGAAGGTCTTGCAACGCCCGGGCCGGTCATCATGGACTTCGCTGTGGAGCCGGAGGAAGGCGTCTACCCCATGGTCCCGGCGGGAGCACCGATTACCGAGATGCTGCTCGTATAAATTTTCATTTTCACCCTGTAGAATACAGCATCGAATATTTGCTTGTTTTGAAATAATTTAAAGTGTCATGTGATCTAAAGTTGATGAATCACTACGCTCTGCCATTTATAAAAAAGATAGAATTCCTTAGAAAGGTGAAAAGACATGAATGCAGAAAAACATATACTGACCATGCTCGTTGACAACCAGCCCGGCGTGCTCTCCAGGGTCGTCGGTCTTTTCAGCGGCAGGGGCTACAACATTGAAAGTCTGTGTGTCGCTCCCACCATTGACCCCCTGGTGTCCAGGATAACCCTGGTGACCAACGCCAATCTACCGGCCATTGAACAGATAGAGAAGCAGCTCAGGAAACTGATCAACGTGATCAAGCTGCGCGACCTGTCCGGCAAAGAAGCGGTCCGCCGGGAGATGGCACTCATCTGCGTGAAGGCCAAACCCGAAAACCGGGCCGAAATTCTCAGGATCGTTGACATCTTCCGCTGCAAGGTGGTGGACATAGGGCTGGAGCACTATATCATCGAGGTTTCCGGCGACATGGACAAGCTGGATGCCCTGATCAATCTTTTAAAACCCATGGGCATCAAAAAGATTGCCCGGACCGGAGCGGTGGCGCTGTTCAGGGAACCCAACTAAAACGGTTCAAATGCTATTCTTCACAAGAACCTCAACTGGGCGGCCATTATTGATGGCTCCCGAATACATTAGAAAATACTAAGGAGCAACTCATGGCGAAAATCAATTTTGGCGGTACGGAAGAAGAAGTCATCACCTCACAGGAATTTACCCTGGAAAAAGCACGCGAAGTTCTCAAGGACGAAACCATCGCCATCCTGGGATACGGTGTCCAGGGACCTGGGCAGGCCCTCAACATGCGCGACAACGGTTTCCAGGTCATCGTAGGCCAGCGTGAAAGCGGGCGTTCGTGGGAGCGCGCAGTGGAAGACGGGTTCGTCCCCGGGGAGACGCTGTTTCCCGTGGAGGAAGCTACCCGAAAAGGCACCCTCATCCAGTTTTTGCTGTCGGATGCCGGGCAGGTGGAAACCTGGCCCGCAGTCAAAGCCGGCCTGAATGAAGGCGATGCGCTCTATTTCTCCCACGGATTCGGTATCGTATATACGGATCAGACAAAAATTCTTCCGCCTGAAAACGTCGATGTGATCCTGGTGGCGCCGAAAGGCTCCGGCCGGAGCGTTCGCATGAACTTCCTGGACGGCAGCGGTATCAACTCCAGCTTCGCCGTCCACCAGGACTACACGGGACGGGCAAAAGAACGCGCGCTCGCCACCGGTATCGCGATCGGATCGGGTTACCTTTTTGCCACCACTTTCGAAAAAGAGGTTCACAGCGACCTCACCGGTGAACGCGGCGTACTCATAGGCTGCCTGGCCGGTGTGATGGAGGCGCAATACACTACCCTCAGAAAGAATGGCCACAGCCCAAGCGAAGCCTTTAATGAAACCGTCGAGGAGCTGACCCAAAGCCTCATCCGTCTGGTGGCGGAGAACGGCAGGGACTGGATGATGGCCAACTGCAGCACAACTGCGCAGAGGGGTGCGCTGGATTGGTCCCCGAAATTCCGCGATGCCGTATTGCCCGTGTTCGAAGAGCTCTATGAAAGCGTGGTCTCGGGTCAGGAAACCCGCCGGACCCTTGAAAAAAACAGCCAACCCGATTACCGGGAAAAACTCCAGGTGGAGCTGGACGCCATTAAACATTCAGAAATGTGGAAAACAGGTGCCGCTGTAAGGGCACTCCGCCCGGAAAATCGGAAGTAGATGGTTTCATTACTGGAAAAGAGGGGAAGCGAATCATGGATCCAATCCTGGTATACGACACGACGCTGAGGGACGGGACACAGGGAGAAAACATCAATTTCTCGGCTGAAGAAAAAATCAAAATTGCCCGATGGCTCGATGATCTCGGCATAGACTACATCGAAGGCGGCTGGCCCGGATCCAACCCCAGGGATGTACAGTTTTTCGAACTGGCACGGGAAGTTAAGTTCACGCATGCCCGTCTGACGTCCTTTGGAGCCACACGCAAGCCAGGCATACGCCCACAAGAGGACGCCAATCTCCAGGCCCTGCTGGACAGCGGCACGCCCACGGTTGCCATATTCGGTAAAAGCTGGGATCTTCATGTTGAAAAGATCATGGACAACACGCTCGAAGAAAACCTGGACATGGTCAAAGACTCCGTCGAGTACCTCAAAGCTGCAGGCCGTGAAGTGGTTTACGATGCCGAGCATTTTTTCGACGGATACAAGACCAATCCAGAATATGCGATCGACACCCTGGCAGCCGCCCTCGGCGGCGGTGCGGATTTCCTTGTTCTGTGCGACACTAACGGCGGCACCCTGCCCTTCGAAATAGAATCTATTTTTGAAGATGTGAAGCACAGACTCGATAAAGTGTATCAGGATTCACCGGGAAAACCCGCGGTCAAATTAGGCATCCACACCCACAACGATTGCGGAATGGCCCTGGCCAATACCGTATCGGGTGTACGCTGCGGTGCCGTCATGGTTCAGGGTACCATCAATGGATACGGGGAACGTTGCGGCAATGCAGACCTGACTGCCGTCATCCCGGTATTGAGTGCCAAAATGAACGTCGCGTGTATCCCGGCTGAAAACCTTGCCAAACTGAAAACGGTTTCGCGGGTGGTCAGCGAAACAGCCAATATCGTTCCCTTGAATTCACGTCCCTTTGTGGGAAAAAGTGCATTTGCCCACAAAGGCGGCATCCATGTCAATGCGGTCATGAAAATACCCGAGGCTTACGAACACATGGACCCGGAATTGGTAGGCAACAGCCGGAGGGTCCTTGTGTCCGACATGTCCGGCAAGAGCAACATCGAATACAAGGCCAAGGAGCTGGGGGTAACGTTGGGCGGCAACGGGTTTGACAGTCGCCAGATCGTATCCAAGATTAAAGACCTTGAGCAGGATGGTTATCAATTTGATGTCGCCGAGGGCTCGTTCAAGATTCTTACCCAGAAACTGACCCAGCAGTTCAAACCCCTTTTCGACCTTGAATCTTTCAGGGTGACCATCGAAAAAGACAGGGATCAACCATGTACCGCCCATGCCACCGTAAAAATATCCGTGGATGGAAATAAAGAAATAACGGCGGCGGAAGGCTACGGGCCGGTGAGTGCGCTTGACAACGCCCTTCGAAAAGCCCTGGATCGGTTTTATCCGGATCTGGATACCATGCGCCTGGTGGACTTCAAGGTCCGCGTTATCGACGGACGGGTTGGCACGGCGGCCAAGGTACGGGTACTCATTGAATCCCGGGACCAGGAAAAGCTCTGGAGCACCATCGGCGTTTCTGAAGATATCATCGAAGCCAGCTGGCAGGCCCTGGCGGACAGCTTTCAGTACAAGCTTGCCTACGAAGCTGAAATGAGGAAAAATCAATGAATCATTCATAAGAGGGGAAAAAAACAATGACCGAACATATAAAAATATTCGACACGACTCTGAGAGACGGGGAGCAATCGCCGGGCGCCAGCATGAACACCGCTGAAAAACTGCGTCTGGCAACCCAGCTGGAAAGCCTGGGCGTCGATACCCTCGAAGCCGGGTTCCCGGCCGCTTCCGATGGCGATTTTGAAGCCGTTTCGGAAATCGCCAAAAAGCTCAAACGCACGGAAGTCGCCGCGCTGTCGCGAACATCCGTCGGCGACATAGACCGAGCCTGGGGGGCCATCCAACATGCGGCCAGACCGAAAATTCACACCTTCATCGCCACATCGGACATCCACCTGGAGTACAAGCTCAAGATGAGCCGTGACGCAGTGGTCCAGGAAGCCATCAACGCGGTGTCCTACGCCAAAACATTGACCAACGAGGTTGAATTCTCGGCCGAGGACGGCTCCCGGAGCGACCGCGACTTTCTGTGCAAGATTTTCGAAGCCGTCATCGAAGCCGGTGCCACGGTGGTCAATCTGCCCGACACCGTGGGCTACGCCATTCCAACAGAGTTTTCCGAGATGGTCAAATACATTAAAACGCACACCCCCAACATCGACCGTGCCACGCTAAGTGTCCATTGTCACAACGATCTCGGGCTGGCCACAGCCAACACGCTCGCAGCCATCGATGCCGGAGCCCGCCAGGCCGAAGTCACCATCAACGGCATCGGTGAAAGGGCCGGAAACACCTCCCTCGAAGAGGTGGTCATGGCTACCCATACACGTCCCAACTGGTTTTCTTTGGATACCCGGATAAAAACCGAAATGATCTATCCCACCAGTCGCCTGGTGAGCATGATCACCGGTATCATCGTACAACCCAACAAGGCCATCGTCGGGGCAAATGCTTTTGCCCATGAAGCCGGTATCCACCAGGACGGCATGCTGAAAAACCCCATGACCTACGAGATCATGAGCCCTGAAACCATCGGGCTCAGCAAGAACAAGCTGGTTCTCGGCAAACACTCGGGCCGCCATGCGCTGCACACCCATCTGAAAGAGATGGGCTATGATCTTTCCGATGCCGAACTGAACAAGGTGTTCAGACAGTTCAAGGACCTGGCGGACAAGAAAAAGCACGTGGTGGACGAAGACCTGGAAGCCCTGGTGACCGAGGAAATCCTGCGGACCCAGGAAGTAGTTTTCGAACTGGAATACATGCATGTCACCAGCGGTACTACGGTGCTGCCCATGGCCAGTATTCAGCTGACCATAAACGGCAGATCGGTTAAGGGCGCAGGCTATGGCAACGGGCCAGTGGATTCCGCGTTCAATACCATCGCCAAACTCACCGGAACTTCCTCCGAACTGCTGCGTTTTTCAGTCAGCGCTCTGACCGGCGGAACGGATGCCCAGGGTGAGGTCACCGTCCGCCTGCGGGACAACGGACTGGTGGCCCTTGGCCGGGGTTCGGACCCGGATATCATCACGGCCAGCGCCAAAGCATATATCAATGGCCTGAACCGGATAGAATTTCTAAAAGAGAACCCGGTGAAACATGCGCAGTCCGTTTAATATTGATCGAGGGTAAAGGAATGAATAAAGAATGGCTCGCGGCCTTAGGCCAGATGACGTATGGCATTTACGTATTGACCACCCGGGTCGATGATACCATCAACGGAATGATCGCGTCATGGGTGACCCAGGTATCGTATAAGCCGCCCTTGATCATGGCCGCAGTCCACCCAAACCGTTATTCCCACGGCCTGCTTCAACGAAGCAACGCTTTTGCCCTGCATTTACTTAACCGTTCGCAAAAAGAGATGCTGAAACGGTTTAAAGGGCCGGATCCTGAAAAAAAATTCTCCGGCATTCCCTGGAAAACCGGAAAAACAGGAGTACCGGTGCTGGAAAACTGCCTGGCCTGGTTTGAATTAGAGATAAGAGAACGCCATGCCCCCGGCAACCACACCCTTTTTATCGGAGAAGTCCTCGATGGCGGAGTCGGCGTGCCGGACACAGCCCTGAGTACCCTGGAATATGATGGAATGTATGTGGGGAAGGACTGAAACCTTTTCCCATAGTTGTATGGAGCCCCTGGGGAAACCCGTGAAAAAAGAGATCCGGGCTGTGGAAGCGGCCTTCTACTATTAGAGTCCCAGTAAGCCCTTGCGAATATTCTTCGACGCCTTTTCGCCCACATTATAGCGGTAATACATCTGCATGAACGTGCTGCCCGGTATCGTGCCCCTCACCTCGCCCTGGTAGGTCAAGGTAAGACCCTTTCCCGGTATATAGATCGAGTAGGATGTCAACCCCGGGGCCATATCCTTGTTGAGCCAGGAGGCATACGTATCGATATCGGCCTGGTTGGTCTGGACCAGTTCGGGTGGGTTGCACTCCTCGATAACTTCCAGAAACCCTTTCTGAATCTGCTTGGCCGTAGCCTTTTTAGTAAGGTAGTGGGTCAGCAGGTATTTGACCTGTTCGGATTCGATCACTTCCCTAGTATCGGCAGAGCCTAAGGGCTCGCTCAAAAATAACTTATTTCTGCGCAAACCCTGAGCCTCTGACCTGGCCCAGAGGGCCAGGTTTTTAACACTGGAATAAATGCGAGCATTATTTTCGCAGCCAATGCGTGGTCCTGCCCAGCAAAGAAATGCCGATGAAGCCCCGCACTTTGAGATCATCCCCTTTAAGGGCCATTTTACACTTGTAAGTCTTACCGTTTTCCGGATCGTAGATGGTACCGCCGGCCCACTTGTTTTTGCCTTTATAGGAAAAACCCTGCACCAGGGTCAGGCCAACCAGGGAATCGTTGCGCCGCGCTTCATCCGGATTTTCCTTGTCGACCTTCTCCGTGTCGTCATCGTTTTTGGGATTCTTGAGCCACACGATCTTGCCGCTGTAAAGGCCATTGTCTATATAGATTTCCACCACGGCATCTTTTTCCTCGGGATCGGTATACCACTGACCCAGGATAACGTCGGCTTCCTCTGCATAAGCGTAACCGGTCAACAGGAACAGCGCACATGCAACAATTACAATCATCTTTTTCATGGATTCTTCCTTTCTTCGGATAAGAGGTTTAGATAACTTTCTTCAATAATACCGATAATTTAACCCAGCGCATAACCAATATCAGTCCACCACAATCGACCCAATCAGTTCGTCAATGCGCTCTATTTTGTTTTCGAGCATGTAGGTTTGAATGCCTTCGACGATATCCTGGGTGGCCCGCGGATTGATGAAATTGGCCGTGCCTACCTGGACGGCACAAGCGCCGGCAATCAGAAACTCCACGGCGTCACCGGCATCCATGATCCCGCCGACGCCAATGACCGGGATACCCACCTGGCCGGCTACCTGCCACACCATTCTGAGGGCAATGGGTTTTATGGCCGGGCCGGAAAGCCCGCCGGTGATGTTGGCCAGCACCGGTCGCCGGGTCCGTGCATCGATGGCCATGCCGGTGAT